>NZ_VRYY01000078.1 GCF_015731765.1 Nitratidesulfovibrio oxamicus | reverse complement strand
GGTGAGCAGCGCGTTCACCGCGCGGGCCGTGCCCCAGGTGAGGTCGAACGTGCCGGAACGCACCCGGCGCAGCACCCAGCCCAGCGCCTGGCCCTGCCGCAGGACGAAGGTCCGGGCATCGGGGGACGCCGGGGCCTCAGGGTCTCCGGCCAGGATACGACGCACGGCGTCGGTGGACAGGTCGAAACCGGCCAGCACGGCGGCATCGCAGACGTGCTCGGCGAACAGGCTTTCCGCGCGGAACAGCGCGCCGGAACGGGCATCGGCAATCATCAAACACCTCCTGCCGGACGGAAACAAAGCCCCGGCGCGCCGCTGGCACGGCGCGCCGGGGATACTCCTGCATGAAAAAACCGGTATTCCCATCCAGTCTAGCACACCACCGCCGCAAAGGCCAATCCGCCGCACCGGTTGCAAAACCCGCCACCGCCCCCCGGCCGCAAAAAAGACGCCCGCCTCCGGCGAAACACCGGAGGCGGACGGGACGCCTGCATGTCTGAAAACGACGGCTATTCCATGCCCATGGCCTTGCCGATCTTGCGCGCCACCTTCTTGACCTTCTCGAAGGGCTTGCCTTCTTCCAGCTTGGCGAATTCGCGCAGCAGTTCTTCCTGCTTCTTGGTCAGGCTTACGGGCGTCAGCACGCGCACCTCCACCAGCAGGTCGCCCTTCTGGTGGTGCCCAAGGTAGGGCAGGCCCTGGTCGGTCAGGCGGAACACCTCGCCGCTCTGGGTGCCCTTGGGAATTTCCAGGGTCACCGGGTCATCCAGGGTGGGCACTTCGATGCGGTCGCCCAGGGCGGCCTGCACGAAGCTGATCTCGTGGGTGATCACGAGGTCCTGTCCCTGACGGCGGAAGGTCTTGTCCTGCTCCACGCTGACGACCACGTACAGGTCGCCGGGGGGACCGCCGTGCAGGCCCGGCTCGCCCTCGCCGCGCAGGCGCAGGCGGTTGCCGGTATCCACCCCGGCAGGAATGCGCACGGACAGTTCGCGCACCTGCTGCAGGATGCCCGCCCCCTTGCACTTGGGACAGGGGGTGGGGATGACCTGGCCTTCGCCCCGGCACACGGGGCAGGGCACGGCGATCTGGAAGAAGCCCTGGCTCTGGCGGATCTGCCCGCTGCCGCCGCAATGGCGGCAGGTTTCGGGCTTGGTGCCCGCAGCCGCGCCGGACCCGTTGCACTCGTCGCAGGTCACCTTCTTGGGCAGGCGCAGGGTGACTTCGTCGCCCTTGGCCGCCTGGCGGAAGGAAATGGACAGGTTGTAGCGCAAATCGGCCCCGGCCTGGGGACGCGGACCGCGCATGCGCGACGAGCCGGTGGCAAAGCCGAAGAGATCGCCGAATATGTCGCTGAAATGCGCGAACACGTCGTCGGCGTTGGCAAAACCGTGGCCGCCGCCGTTGCCGTTGAGGCCCGCGTGTCCGAAGCGATCGTACCGCGCCCGCTTGTCGGCGTCGCGCAACACGTCATAGGCCTCGGCGGCCTCCTTGAACATCTGTTCGGCCTCGGGATTGTCCGGATTGCGGTCGGGATGATACTGGAGCGCAAGCTTGCGGTACTGCCGCTTGATCTCGTCCTCCGACGCGTCCCGGGCTACGCCGAGCACCTCGTAATAGTCACGCTGGCTCATGGCTGGCTATTCGGCCCGAAAGTCTTCCTCGGTCTCCACGTAGCGCGCCTCTTCATCGGGCAGCACCTTGCCCGCGGCGATTTCGCGCAGGGCGGTTACCACTTCCTTGTTGCGCGAATCCACCAGCGCTTCGTACCCTTCGCGGTACTGATGCACACGCTTGATGGCCATCTGCACGAGAAGGAAGCGGTTATCGACGCGTTCCTGGCAGTCTTCAACGGTAATGCGGGCCATGGGAGCTCCTTGCGGAAAGGATTGGGCGTGCGGCACGGGCGCGCAACGCCTCTTTCAGGTAATGCGGCAAGGCCGGTTGTCCAGCCCCCCGCGCAACTTCCGGCGGGCGACGGTGAACTTCCGGCACTGGGGCGACATTGGGGGCGACATGCGGACGCAGTACGCCAAGCTGCGCAACATACCCGTCCTGTCAATACACGTCAAGCACGTCATGGCGCCGGGACGCCGGGACGCCGGGACGCGGGAACAACGCTCTCGTTCCCTTTCTGGTTGATGCAGGGCAGGTCGGACCGGCGAAGCCCCGACGACGGCGATGCCCGGGATCGTTCCCGGACCAGAAGCCCGGCGGAACCAGAGGCACCGGATGACAGGCAAGGCAGTCGGCCAGAGGGTGCGGACGAAGCAGCCGGGCCTGCCGGGTTCGGCAGGTTCGGCAGATTCGGCAGGCCTGGCAGGCCTGGCAGGTCTGGCAGGTCTGGCAGTGTCAGCGGTTGCTTCCGGCCCCGCGCCGGGGTATCGGGGGGCGGACCGGCGGTCCGCCCCCGCACCTGTCGGCATCCGGCCATGCCGTCACGCGCCGTCCCTGCCGCAAGCCCCCGCCCGGCCCGCCATCCCGACATACGGAGACCTCCATGCCCCGCGAAAAACTGTCCTACGCCCAGAAGCAGTGCGTCACCGCCGCAGGCAAGCTGATGCAGCAGACCGCCATGATCCACCCCGGCGCGCGCATCGGCGTGGCCGTTTCCGGCGGCATGGACAGCTGGGTGCTGTTGCAGGTGCTGAAACTGCGTCAGCGCATCGTGCCCTTCAGGTTCGAGATCATGGCCCTGCACGTGAACCCCGGTTTCGACCCGCACAACCACGCCCCGCTGCTGCCCTGGCTGCGCGCCAACGGCGTGGCCTCGCACATAGAGGTCACCGACCACGGCCCCGTGGCCCATTCGCCCGCCAACCTGCGCAATTCGCCCTGCTTCTACTGCGCCAAGCTGCGCCGCACCCGGCTGTTCGAACTGTGCAAGCAGTACGGGCTGACCCACCTGGCCTTCGGCCACAACGCCGACGACCTGGTGACCACCTTCTTCATGAACCTGGTGCAGACCGGCCGGGTGGACGGCATGTCCATGAAGGAAGCCTTCTTCGGCGGCAGGTTGACGGTGATCCGCCCCATGATGCTGGTGGAAAAGCCGGTCATTGCCCGCGCCGTGAAGCAGTGGAACCTGCCCGTGTGGAGCAACCCCTGCCCGTCGGCCTTCGATTCGCGCCGCAGCGAGATGACCGACGAGGTGAAGGAACTGTGCAAGGGCAGCAAATTCGCCAAAGCCAACATTTTCAACGGGTTGATACGCTGGCAGCTCGGGTTGACACCCTCGGACCAATAACGCTAGACCAATGGCTACGCTCCGACGCCAGCCGCAACGCGGCCCAGCCATGCCTGCACGTCCGGCTCCCGTGCCATCCGGCCCCTCTGCTGCCCGGCGCTGTCCCCCTCCGGCCCCCGTCGATCAGGGCCCCACACAACCAAGGACCACGCCCGACACATGCTGCTCGGCAAATACCACATCGTCATCCTCAAGGAACACGACGGCGCCCACCGCAACCTGCGCATGCGCGGGTGGTTCGGTTTCGCCGTGGTCTGCCTTGTGCTGGCGCTGGCGGGCGCCAACGTGTGGCTGTGGGGCTTCTATACGAAAAACGCGGCCTTGCAGCGCCGACTGGCCGAGGCCGAGCGCACGGTGGAGGAGCAGAACGGGCAGATGCTGAACATGGTGGGCAAGGTGCGCACCCTGCAGGCCGACCTTTCGCGCGTGCAGCAGTTCGACTCCAAGCTGCGCCTGATGATGAACATGGAGAAGGACCCCGGCGAAATCGCCTCCATGGGCGGCTCGCGCTCCGAAGATTTTTCCAAGAGCTACCTGCCCCTGCACCGCCAGGAGCTGCTGGCCCGCAAGATGCACAGCTTCCTGCAGCAGCTTTCCACCGACGTGCGGCTGGAAGAGGTGCGCCAGCAGGAACTGGTGCGCACCCTGCGCGACAACCGCGAGGTGCTGGCCGCCACCCCCTCCATCTGGCCCGCCGACGGCTACATTTCCTCCACCTTCGGCATGCGCGTTTCGCCCTTCACCGGCAAGGGCGAATTCCACAAGGGCATCGACGTCATCAACCGCCCCGGCACGCCCATCTATGCCCCCGCGCGCGGCACCGTCACCTTCGCCGCCGTGGACGGCGCCTACGGCAACTGCGTGGTGCTGCAACACGGCGGTGGACTTTCCACCCGCTACGCCCACATGCAGCGCTTCGTGCTGAAGGAAGGCCAGACCATCAACCGGGGCGACCTGATCGGCTACATCGGCAACTCCGGGCGCAGCACCGGCCCGCACCTGCACTACGAGGTTCGCCTGAACGGGGTGTGCGTGAATCCCATGCGCTACATCCTCAACTAGGTACACACCCGCTTCGCCCTCGTGGCCGGGGCACCCGCCCGGCCAACCTCACACTCTTTCCCCACACCCCATGCTGCACATCTTCGACACCCCCTTTACATGGGACATCGAGTGGCTGCTGCGCGTCAACGTGGACTGGCGCAACGCTGCGCTGGACCTGCTGATGCCGCTCGTCTCCAGCACCCTGCTGTTGTGGGTGGCCATTGCCGCCTGCGCGGCCCTGTACCTGACCCGCACCGGCAAGGCCGGGCTGCGGCCGCTGCTGGCCCTGCTGCTGGTGGTGGGCATTGCCGCCGGGCTTGCCGACGCCTCCAGCAACGTGTTCAAGAAGGCCACCGACCGGGTGCGCCCGCTGAAGGCCCTGCCGCTGGTGCACTACCGCGACGGCGGGGAGTGGCGGCAGAACGCCGCGGACTTCAAGCAGCGCAAGAACAAGGGCGACTCCTTCGTCTCGGCCCATGCGGCCAACACCATGGCCGTGGCCGTCGCCCTGTACGCCATGCTGCCGGGCCTTGGCGCGGCCTGCGCCGGGCGGCGCAGGGGCGACGCCCCTTCTGGCCCGTCTGCTACGAACGCGGCATCCCCGCGCCCCCCGTCCCGCCTCCTGTACCTGGCCTTCCTGCTGCCGCTGGCGGTGGGCTATTCGCGCCTGTACCTTGGCAAGCACTACCCTTCCGACGTGCTGGGCGGCTGGCTGGTGGGCCTGCTTGCCGGATGCGCGGCGGTGTGGGCATGGTGGCTTGCAACAGGGCAGCGACGCACCGCGTGACGCGGGCGCACCGCGCCGGATTTCCCTTCAGAACGCCAACGGGCGGGACATCGCTGTCCCGCCCGCTCTCGTTTCGAAAATCGTCGCCAACCTTCGCACCTGCCCTATCCGGCGGCCAACCCTTGCAACTGCGCGAACGAATCGGCCAGCGGCGCGGCGTCGGTCACGTCCTGGCGCAGAAAGGCGTTGATGGGGCCGTTCATGGCGATGGCCTTGTCGATGTCCGGGTTGCTGCCCTGCGCGTAGGCCCCGATGTTGATCATGTCCTCGGCCTTGCGGAAGGTGGCCAGGTGCCGGGTGATCACGCGGCCCGCGTCCACCACGTTCTTCGCGCAGATGTCGCTGCGCAGCCGGCTGATGGAGCGCAGCACGTCGATGGCGGGAAAGTGGCCCATGTCGGCCAGGTCGCGTGTAAGCACGATGTGCCCGTCCAGAATGGAGCGCACCGCGTCGGCAATGGGTTCGTTGAAGTCGTCGCCGTCCACGAGCACGGTGTAGATGCCGGTGATGGTGCCCTTTTCGCTGCGGCCCGCGCGTTCCAGCAGCTTGGGCAACTGGGCGAACACGGTGGGGGTGTAGCCCTTTGTCGTGGGCGGTTCGCCCACGGCCAGCCCCACCTCGCGCGCGGCCATGGCGAAGCGCGTCACCGAATCCATCATCAGCAGCACGTCCTTGCCCTGGTCGCGGAAATGTTCGGCCACGGCGGTGGCGGCATAGGCGGCGCGCATGCGCACCAGCGGCGACTGGTCGGACGTGGCCACGATGAGCACGGACCGGGCCATGCCTTCCGGCCCCAGGTCCTTTTCCATGAACTCCACCACCTCGCGACCGCGTTCGCCAATGAGGCCGATGACGTTCACGTCGGCCACGGTGTACCGGGCCATCATGCCCATGAGCGTCGATTTGCCGACGCCCGAACCGGCCATGATGCCCACGCGCTGCCCCTTGCCCAGGGTGAGCAGGCTGTTGATCACGCGCACGCCCACATCCAGCGGGTCGGAAATGCGGGGGCGGGCCAGCGGGTTGGGGGGCGAGGCGTACAGGGGGGCCACGCCGGTGGTGACCACATGGACGCCGCTGTCCAGCGGCGCGCCGAAGGCGTCGAAGGCGCGGCCCAGCAGGGCATCGCCCACGGGAAAGACGGGGGGCAGGCTGGTGTTGCGGATGAGGCTGCCGGGGCGGATGCCGCGCAGGTCGCCATAAGGCATGAACAGCAGGTTGCCGTCGCGAAAGCCCACCACCTCGGCGGCAATGCCCTCGCAGGCGGCGGGGTCGGGCGCGGCGCCCTGCCGCACGGCATTGCCCGCAAGGCCGGTCTCGCACCCTTCGGGCAGCATGTGACACACCGCGCCCAGCGGGGCCTTTATGCCGCAGCCTTCGGCAACCAGACCCACCACCTTGGTGACCTTGCCGTAGGTCTGCATGGCCTGCACCTCGCCCAGCAGGCGCTGGCAGGCGGCAGGATCAAGCCCCGACAGACGGCTGTCGCGGGGGCTGTCGGGCGGAGTCACGGGCGGTCCCCGCACATGGGCAAGAACATGGGCGAAGACATGGGGGCGATCCTGCGCGAGATCATGAGCGAGATCATGAGCGAGATCAGGGGCGAGATCATGGGCGATCCTCGGGCAGGGTCAGCCCGGCCAGCACGTCCTCGATGATCCGGCGGCGGGTTTCCATGGTGTTGTCCACCATGCCGTCGCGGCTTTCCACCACCATGCCGCCGGGGCCGATGCCCGCATCACCCCGCACGCTCCAGGCCTCCAGGCCGGGAAAGCGGTCCTTGGTGGCGGCGATGATGTCGGCCACGGCCGGTTCGTCCTCGGGGTTCACGCGAATGGTCAGGGTACGGCGGCTTTCCAGCGCCTGCACCGACTTCACGAACAGCGTCTCCAGCACGGCGGCGCGCTCGGCGTCCACCACCAGGCCCACGCTGCGCTCCACCGCCGTGCGCATCAGGTCCACCAGGTCGCCGCGCCACGCGGCGAAAATGGACGAGCACTGCCCCTGAATGGCGGCCAGCACGGCGGACACCGATTCGCCCATGGCCGCGCGAAACTCGTCCAGTTCGTGCCGGGCCTGGGCCATGCCCTCGGCGTAGCCGTCGTTGCGGCCCTGCTCGTGGGCGGCGGCGCGCAGCACCTCGGCCTC
>NZ_VRYY01000088.1 GCF_015731765.1 Nitratidesulfovibrio oxamicus | reverse complement strand
GGATGGCGGTCCCGGCGTACTGGCCCTGGCCGCGCGCCACCCCACCGTGCCGCGTGGCGCGGCAACCCTGCGCCTGGGGCTTACCGCCCTGCACCGGGTGGACGACGTGGCCCGTTGCGTGGACCTGCTGGCCCGCGCGTGGAAGGAAGAGGAAGAAACGCAGAATGCTGCACCGCACCCTGCTCCCCCCGATTCGGGGGCGGATACCGCTGGCGATGCACCCGGAGATCAAGCATGAACGCAATGAACCAGCCCCCCTCGCGCGCCCTGTTCGTGGTGGGCACGGACACGGGCGTGGGCAAGACGGTGGTTTCCATGCTGCTGCTGCGCGAGTTGTTCGCGCGGGGGGAGCGGCCCTTCTACGCCAAGCCCATGCAGACCGGGTGCAAGACCCCGTACGACACGGACAGCGACGCGGCCTTCGTGTACCGGCACGTTCCGGAACTGGCCGGGCGCGACCCGGCGGAGGCGGTGGGATGGTGCTTTGCGGCGCCTAAGGCTCCGCTCCACGCCGCGCGGGACGAAATGCGCGGCGTGGAGACGGAAGACCTGGTGCGCAGTCTGGCATGTCTGCGCAGTGAACACGCCTCTCTCGTCCTCGAAGGCGCGGGCGGCCTGATGGTGCCGCTCACGCCGGAGGCCCTGTGCATCGACTGCATCCGGGCCGCCGACGCCCGTCCCGTGCTGGTGGCGCGGGCGGGATTAGGCACCGTGAACCACACGCTCCTCTCGGTGGAGGCGCTGGTCCGGAGAGGGATGGAACCGGCAGGGATCGTTTTCGTTCACACCAAGGAACGTTCCGCATCCCCGGACCTTGTGCGGGACAACATGGAGGCGGTAGCCATGCTGTCCGGTTTTCCGGTGAGCGGCGTGGTGCCGCCCATCGAAAATCTGCTGCATCCGCCCGACGCCGCCTTTGCGCCCTTGCGGCGCATGCTCGACGTGCTGGACGGGACGACGATGCCAGATTAGCCCCGAACAGGGCTAGGCATCTGGAAAAAGGGCCATCAAATCCGAAAGCTCTTCCCGGCGGCGAATCAACCGGGGCTCCCCGTCAAGCCCGATGAGCACCTCGGCGGGGCGCAGCCGCTGGTTGTACGTGGAACTCATGGCGTAACCATAGGCCCCGGCGTCCAGCACGCCCAGGATGTCGCCCTCATGGACGGCGGGCAGCTGCCGTTCCTTGGCCATGATGTCGCCGCTTTCGCAGATGTTGCCCACCACGGTCTGGGGGTGCAGGGCCGCGTCGGGCGTTCCGTTCTTGCGGTACACTTCGATATCGTGGTGCGCGTCGTACATCACCGGGCGGGCCAGCACGTTGAAGCCAAGGTCGGTGCCCACGTAGCGGGTGGGACCGTTGTTCTTGGTGGCGTGCACGGTGCCCAGCAACAGGCCGCATTCGGCCACCACGTAGCGGCCCGGCTCGATGTAGAAACGGCCCTTGTAGCCGGTGCGTTCCGACCACCCGGAAATGAGCGCGTGCAGGCGCTCCGCCGTGGCGGCCAGGTCCAGCCGGGGCTGGTCCTCGTACTTGCGGTAGGGAATGCCGAAGCCACCGCCGAAGTCGATGACCTCGACAGTGTCGAACTTTTCCGCCACGGACAACAGGAAGTCCGCCGCCGCCACGTACCCTTCCGGCTCAAGGAACAGCGAGCCGATGTGCTGGTTGATGCCCGCCAGGGTCATGTCGTGCCTGGCCAGAATGGCCCGCAACTCGGCCAGCGAGGCCTCGGAGGGGTCCACGCCGAACTTGGTGGCCTTGCCCGCCGTGACCACCTTCTGGTGGTGCCCCGCGCCGATGCCGGGGTTGAAGCGCACCATCACCTTGCCGCCCCGGTTCACCCTGCCCAGGGTGTCGAGCTGCGACAGCGAATCCACGCTTACCAGAAGCCCGTGCGACACGGCGTTGGCCAGTTCCGCCTCGGACACGTTGTTGCACACGTACAGGATCTGGTCCGGGGTGAACCCGGCGGCCTTGTTGACGTGGATTTCGCCGGGCGACATGGCGTCCACCACCAGCCCTTCCTCGCGCACGATGCGCAGCAGGGAAAGGTTGGTGTTGGCCTTGGCCGAATAGTTCACGAAAAAGCCGGGGTGCGACGACAGGGCCTTCATGTCGCGGCAGCGCTTGCGCAGCAGGGCCTCGCTGTAAACGTACAGGGGGCTGCCGAAGGCGGCCACCAGTTCTTCGGGCGTGGTCCGGCCGAAGAAGCCGACCGCATCGGTGTACGTGGAACGAACGTTGGGCATCAAGGTCTCCGTCGTGTTTCCGGTGCAGGGGCGGCGTTGCCCGCCTGCCCGGTGGTGCGTCAGTCGTCAGAAACGGCCCCTGCCCCGCCTTCCGGCATGGCGGCGCGGATGCGGATCAGCTCCATTTCATGCAGTATGGCCTCGCGCATCAGGTACACCAGGTGCTCGTTGCGCGAATACAGGCAGCGCCCGCTCACGCCCGGCTCCAGCAGGCCCGCGATGACCTCGCTGGTATCGGCGATGAGCTTCACGTGGCCGGTGCCCGCCTGGTTCTTCAGAAAGGTGGCCCCGGCAATGCCCGGCTCGGCATTGGACAGCAGCACCACCTTCAGCCCCCGCGCCACGCAGTCGTCGAACTCGCGCCGGAACAGCGCCACGTTGTCCGCGTGCATGGATGCGTACACCCGCAGCCGCGCCAGGTGCAGCATGTTGCGGATCTTGTCCTCGGTGTTGCGCAGGCCCGCCACGGTCAGATAGGGCGTCTCGTCCGGCTCGGTGTCCGGCAGGTTGGCTTCAAGGAATGCCAGCGTGCCTTCGGCATCGCGCCGCAGGTTCAGCAGCAGTTCCTCTCGCGGGACAGCCATGTAGCGGCTGGTGTCGCCGCTGGCCACCACGGCCCCACCCTTTTCCACCAGGCTCGACAGCGCCGCGTAGGCGTTGGAGCGCGAAATTCCGGCGGCCTTGGCCGCCTCGTACCCGGTCATGGGATTCTGGCCCGCATGCCGCAGCAGGGTGAGGTACATCAACGATTCCTGCTGGGTGAAACCGAACTTGCGCAAAGCCTGAATGAGTTCCATGTGCTTCCTTCCAAAGGCCCGCCGGGATGGCGGGGTACCGGTGCATGAGGGCCGGATGGCCGGATTACCCGACCGGTGGTCGGACGGCGAACTGATGGGCGGCAGTGAGCGGGGCTGACGACAACGTCGCCTTGCGCTACACTTGCCCGTGTGCCGTCCCGGCATCCGCCCGGGTTTCTCCGCCCCGCTCCGTGCGCCATGGCCAGTTGCTGGTCATGGCGGCACCGGGTCCCTTGCGCGGCGGGAAAGACTCATGCGTGGTACTGATTGGTACTACTACCGCCGCGATTGTGGTTTGTCAACGCCCGAAGCACGAAATCCGGAGCCTGAAGGCCAGCGGGGCACCGCACCTGCGCCGTGTCCTCCGCCCCCCCGGCCCCGTGTTTCCAGCCGCTGTCCGTACATCGCCGCGCCCCGCCGCAAACAGGCCGGGACACGGCAGGAGAACCCATGGAATCCCTTTCCGACCGCGTCCGGGCGACCACCCCGCACATCGTCGACCTGCGCCGCCGCCTGCACCGCATCCCCGAAACCGGCTTCAACGAGGTGCGCACCGCCGCCCTGGTGGCCGAAGAACTGGCCGCGCTGGGCCTGCCGGTGCGCACCGGCATTGCGGGCACCGGGGTTACCGCCCTGCTCGATTCCGGGCGGCCCGGCCCCGCGGTGATGCTGCGCGCGGACATGGACGCCCTGCCCATCACCGAGGCCACGGGTCTCCCCTACGCCTCGGAGAACCCCGGCTGCATGCATGCCTGCGGGCACGACATGCACATGGCCATGCTGCTGGGCGCGGCGCGGGTGCTTGCCGGGCTGGCGGCGGAAAATCCCGGCGCCCTGCGCGGGCGCATCCTGTTCCTGTTCCAGCCCGCGGAGGAAGGTCCCGGGGGGGCCGCGCCCATGATCGAGGCGGGCGTGCTGGACGATCCCAGGGTGGACGTGTGCCTTGGCGCGCATGTCTGGCCGGAGATTCCCGCCGGTTTCGTGGGGGTGAAACCCGGCCCGCTCATGGCGGCCATGGACCGTTTTGAACTGACCGTGCTGGGCAAGGGCGGCCACGCCGCCAACCCGCACCTGTGCGTGGACGCGCTGGAAACCGCCACCCAGGTGGTGGGAGCACTGCAACGGGTGGTCAGCCGCATGACCAGCCCGCTGGAACCGGTCATCCTGACCATAGGCGAACTGCACGCAGGCACGGCCTACAACGTCATTCCCGGCGAGGCGCGCATGGCGGGCACGGTGCGGGCCTTCGCGCCCGAGGTGCGCAACCTGTGGGAACAACGCATCAACCAGGTGGCGGGCGGGGTATGCGCGGCCATGGGCGCCACGCATCGGCTGGATTTCCGGTGGTGCCACCCGGCGGTGCTCAACGACCCGCGCGCGGCGGCGGCAGTGCGCCGCGCCGCGCAGGACGCAGTGGGCGCGGATCGCGTGATGGAACCGGTACCCACCATGGGCGGCGAGGACTTTTCCATGTTCCTGCAACGGGTGCCGGGGTGCTTCTTTTTCGTGGGTTGCGGCGGGCCGGGCGTGGCCCCGGTGCACAACCCGTGCTTTGCCCCGGATGAATCGTGCCTGCCCGTGGGCGCCGAGGTGCTCTGCCGGGCCGCCGTGCAACTCTGCGCACGCTGGGATGCGCCGCAAACCGGGGAATAACCGGAGACCGAGGTGCAGCCTGCGACCGGATGCACCGTGCCCCGCCAGTTCCCGCCAGTTCTCGCCAGTTCTCGCCAGTCCCCGCCAGTTCTCGGCAATATCGGCCACGCGGCCCGCACCGTGTGGCCCATCCCTGCGCCGGGAATAATCTTTGACATTCCCCACGGGGCGGGCGATGGTCCACGGGCCTGTCCGGTCGTTGCGGCTGTTGCCGCCCCATTCATTCCGACTGGCGGATACCCACTACAGATTCTCCCCCAAGGAGCCCCCAAATGGCACTCAAGAACGGCGATACCGTTCGCGTTCACTACACCGGGACGCTGGACGACGGCACCGAATTCGATTCCTCCCGCGACCGTGAACCCCTGGAATTCACCCTGGGTGAAGGCATGCTGATCCCCGGCTTCGAAAAGGCCGTGCTGGGCCTTGGCAAGGGCCAGTCGGTGAAGATCACCATCCCCGCCGACGAAGCCTACGGCGAGCACGTGGAAGAAATGATCATCACCGTGCCCCGCGACCAGGTGCCCCCGCACATCGAACCCGAAGTGGGCCTGATGCTGCAACTCATGACCGACGACGGCGAACTTGACGTCACCGTCACCGACGTCACCGAAGAGCACGTCACCCTCGACGCCAACCACCCCCTGGCGGGCGAAGACCTGACCTTTGACATCGAACTGGTCGAAATCTGCTAGGCCGATTCCGGCCCGTTTCGGCCAGCCGCCGATAAAACCGGCCAGCCAGAAGCCTTGCCGGACAGCGATACCCCAGCCCGACCACCGATCGACACGCCAACGGCGCCCCCGTCAGGGAGGCGCCGTTTTCGCGTCTGCATGCTGGCAGATCGTCCGCTTCAGGAGCCACTCAGCGGCCCGCGCAGACGGGGGGGGCCTGCGCCTGTTCCTCGCCGTCGGGGGCTTCCTGCGCCTCCACCATGGCGTGGTCGACGTCATCCCACAGCACCACACGGTTGCGCCCCGCCTGCTTGGCCCGGTACAGCGCATGGTCGGCCCTGGCCAGCAGGTCTTCCAGCGGCCCGGCACCGTAACGCGGCGCAACGGTCATGCCCGCCACTCCCACGCTGATGGTCACGGGCACGGACATGCCCGCCTTGCGCAGGTCGATGCGCTCCACGGTGCGGCGCAGGCGCTCTGCCAGGGACATGGCGTGGGGGGCATCGGTATTGGGGGCAAGGATGGCGAATTCCTCGCCGCCCATGCGCACTGCAAAGTCGGACGAACGCACCGTGGCCATGATGGCGGCGGCCAGTCTGCGCAGCACCTCGTCGCCGGTGGCATGCCCGTGCACGTCGTTGATGTGCTTGAAGTGATCCAGATCCAGCATCAGGCAGGCGCACGGCTGCCCTGCCCGACGACAGATGCTGACGATGCGCGCACCCGCGTCGGCCAACAGGCGACGGTTGGCCAGTCCGGTCAGTTCGTCGGTGCCGGACAGGCGCTCCAGTTCACTCACGTGGGTGCTGATGCGTTCGGACATGCGACAGTAATTGCGGTGCAGCCTCTCCAGTTCCGGGGGCAGGCCCGCTACATCAAGGGAGGGGCAGGCACTGCCGTATTCCCCGGCCATGATCTGCTCGGACATGGCCGAAATGCGTTCCACGGGGCCGGTAACCCGCTGCGCGAGGCGCAGCAGGAATGGGGTAAGCCCGGCAATGGTCAGGCCCGATACCGCCAGCAGGAGGAGCAGCAGCCGGTGCATGTCGCCCAGTATGTCGGCCACGGCGCGTTCCTGTACCAGCAGCCATTCACCGTTCTTGAGCGACAGTCCGACCCCCAGAACCTCGACACCGACGCGGTTGCGGTAGATGTCCGGCCCGTCAACGAGCATATCAAGCGGGGGCAGCGGGATGGGCTGCGCATCGTCCGGGGCCAGCAAGGGTACGCCGGAGGCGGCGTCCACCAGAAAGGACGGATCCACCGGGGTGCGTCGCAGGCTGCTGACCATTTCGAGCAGCGCGTCGATGCGCACCGCGCCGAAGACCAGCCCCGCAAAGTTGCCCTGCTGATTCAGCACCGGGGATGAAAAAATCACGATGTCCTTGCCCGAGGTGCGCCCCGTCAGCACGCGCGAGATGAACGGCTGCCCCTGCCGTGCCCGCAGGAAGTATTCGCGGTCGGAAAGGTCCACCCCGCCTTCCGGCATGTCGAGGTCAAGCACGGTGCGCCCGGCGGCATCCACGTAGACCAGGGAACGAAAGTCGCCGTGGGCGTCGAGAAAGGCATGAAAGTCCCGCTTCATGGCAGGTAGATCCACGGTGCGCACCGCGGCGGTGCGCGACACGTGCACCACGTCGGCCAAGCGGTAGCCCAGCCAACGTTCCACGTCGTAGCGATGGTGGCGCAGTTCCGCCTGCATCTCGCCCTGGGCCTTGCGCAGGCCTTCGCTGCGCAGCACGCCGTAGAACGCCGCCAGCGGCAGCGACAGCGGCAACAGGATGAGCAGCAGTGAATAGAGCCGAAGTTGCGCCTTTATGGTACGGCCAGGCCGCATGGTGCAAGTCCCCCCGAATGGCTTTTCGGCCTGTCCCGATAAATTCGGCCTGTCCCGATAAATTCGCCCTGTCCCGATAAATTCGCCCTGCCCCGCCTTCAACGTCCCGCCTTCCATACCCGTGGCAAGTCGGCAAGTGCGGCATGTGCGCCGTGCTGCCGGCACGCCGTGCATGGCATCGACAAGGCCCAATGTAAACGGCACGAAACCCGCGCGCAAGCGGATGGGTGACGGCAACAAGGCGGAGGCCGCCAAGGCACCGAAAGGGTTCAGCCGCCCATGGGAAGCGCCCCCCGCAAACGCGAACGGGGCGCCCCGAAGGACGCCCCGTAGTGGTTGCGCATGTTGCCCTGATGTTGCGCCGATGACGTGCGGGCCCGGCCCGGCGGGGTTAGCCCCCCGCCAGCATGGCGGTGCCGACCTGGTACACGGCCACGGCCAGGCCGAAGGCCAGGACGGTGCTGAACACCGTGCTGAAAATGGCCCAGCGCCACGAGCCCGATTCCTGCTTGATGGCCACAACGGTGACGAAGCAGGGGGCGTACAGCAGCACGAAGACCATCAGCGCGGCGGCAGCGGCGGGGGTCCAGTGCGGGTCGGCCTTGATGCGTTCGGCCAGCGACCCGGCGTCCTCGGCGTCCACCTCGCCCAGCGAGTAGGCCGTGCCCAGGGTGGAGACGATGACTTCCTTGGCCGCGAAGCCGCCCACCAGGGCGATGTTGGTGCGCCAGTCGAACCCGGCGACACCGGTGACGGTCTCAAGGGCGATGCCCACGCGACCCGCGATGGAGTATTCCAGACCGGCGGCAGCCTCCTCGGCGTCGATGACGGCAAGCTGCGCCTCGAACGGATCCTCTTCCTCGCCTTCGGCGGCGGCTTCACTGGACTCACCGGCTTCATCGGCGGCAGGCGCCTCGGCCACGGCATCTCCGGAAGCGCCCTTATCGGCTTCGGCGGTTTCCGCTGCGACAACCTTTTCACCGGCGGCTTCCGCCGCTTCCTTCTGGGCGGTGACGGCTGCGCGCTGCGCCTCGAACGCGGCGGTGCGGTCTTCCGGCAGTTGCGGGAAGGTCATGGCCGCCCACAGCAGGATGGAGATGGCCAGAATGACGGTACCGGCCTTCTTGATGTACTGCCAGGTGCGTTCCCAGGTGTGGATGAGCATCCCGCGCAGGGTGGGCAGGCGGTACGGGGGCAGTTCCATGACGAAGGGAGTGGATTCGCCCTTGATCACCGTGGAGCGCAGGATGCGCGAGACGATGAGCGCCATGCCCCAGCCCAGCAGGGTAAGGGCGAACATGGCCTGGGCTTCCTGCTCGGCAAAGAACACGCCCACGAACAGGATGAACACCGGCAGCTTGGCGCCGCAGGTCATGAACGGCGCGGTCAGGATGGTGGCCAGCCGTTCGCGCGGGCTGCGCAGGGTGCGCGCAGCCATGACGCCGGGCACGGCGCAGCCACCCGCGATGCCGCCGGACACGATGTAGGGCATCACCGAGCAGCCGTGCAGGCCGAACAGGCGGAACACCCGGTCCAGCATGTAGGCCACGCGGGCCATGTAGCCGGAGTCTTCGAGGAAGGCGATCATCATGAACATCAGCATGATCAGCGGCACGAAGCCCATGACCCCGCCCACGCCGTCGATGATGCCCGAAACCACCAGCGATTTCAGCAGCCCGTCGGGCAGCGCGGCAGATGCCGTCTCGTTCATCCAGCCGAAGAAGGCTTCCACCCAGCCCATGGGGTATTCGCCGATGGCGAACGTGATTTCGTAGATGCCGTACAGCACGGCCAGCATGATCACCGGCCCGAGCAGGCGGTGGGTGAGCACGCGGTCCATGCGGTCGGAGGCGGCAAGGCGCTGCGAAAGCTCGTCGTGGCGGGTCAGCACGCCCTGGCGCAGCACGCCGGAAATGTAGCCGTAGCGGTAGTCGGCGATGACGGCTTCGGGGTAGCTGTTCAGGGTGGCTTCCAGATGGC
The DNA here is from genome assembly GCF_015731765.1 of Nitratidesulfovibrio oxamicus. GTDB lineage: Bacteria > Desulfobacterota > Desulfovibrionia > Desulfovibrionales > Desulfovibrionaceae > Cupidesulfovibrio > Cupidesulfovibrio oxamicus. Next base: position 15,562 of record NZ_VRYY01000088.1, on the reverse strand, counting down.
GGGCCACCTCCGAGGCCATGGCTTCCAGCTCTGCCGCCAGCGGACCGGCGGCGCGACCAAGGGCGCGGATGTCCTCGTCGCTTTCCAGGTACTTCAGGGCCACCCAGCGGGCCGGGTACTTGTCGGTAAGGAACCGGGCGGCCTCGATGCGTTCGACCATGCGGGCCAGCACCGGATCGAGGTCGGGACCGTAGGAGATTTCCAGCGGCTTCCAGGGGGTGCCGCGCCTGGCGTCGCCGTGGGCGACGGCGGCGGACATCAGGCCCTTCAGGCCTTCGCCGGTGCGGGCCACGGTTTCCACCACGGGCAGATCAAGCAACTGCGACAGGCGCGCGGCGTCGATGCGCAGCCCCTGCTTGCGGGCCTCGTCGATCATGTTCAGGCCGAGGGCCACGGGAATGCCCAGTTCCATCAACTGCACGGCCAGGTACAGGTTGCGCTCCAGCGCGCCCGCGTTGATGACGTCGATGACCACGTCGGGGCGGTCTTCCACCAGCACGCGGCGGGCCACCACTTCTTCCTGGGTGTAGGCGGTAAGCGAATAGGTGCCGGGCAGGTCCACCACGCGCACTTCACGCCCGTCCACACGGGCGATGCCTTCCTTCTTTTCCACCGTGATGCCGGGGTAGTTGCCCACATGCTGGCGCGAGCCGGTGTACTCGTTGAACGCGGTGGTCTTGCCGGAGTTGGGGTTGCCCGCAAGGGCGACGATGACGTTGGCGGACATGGTTACTCCTGCGGACGGGGCTTGGCGTCGATCTCGACGGCGATGAAGTCGGCTTCATTGTTGCGCAACGAAAGGGTGAACCCCTTCAGGCGCAGGGCCACCGGATCCATCAGGGGCGCACGCCCCATGACTTCCACTTCCGCACCGGGAATCAGCCCCATGTCGCGGATGCGCCGCCCAAGTTCGCCATGCGCGTCAACCTTGGCGATGCGCGCCCGCTGGCCCACGGCCAGTTGCCGCAGGGGAATGGTTTTGCCCATCTTCGTGTCTCCTCCTCGCTGTGCGCGGGCTGGCTGCCCCCGCGAAATTGAAAATCTTTCTCATTGAGTGGCGTTAAAAAAAGGCACGGCCCTCGGGCCGGCCATTACCAGCTTGTCACAGTGCTATTTGCCGCAATCGCAGGATGCGCCCGGCTTGGAGGCGATGTGCCCCCCGCCGCAGCAGCAGCCTGAGCCGCCGGAACTGCCAGAGCAGCCGCACCCGCACCCGCCCGACTTGCGGAACAGGTACCGCCGCGCGACATACCCCGCCGCCGCCAGCACGATGGCGACAACCACAAGGGTATCCCAACTCATATGCTTCTCCTTGTCGATGACCGTGACCGACTGCCGTCGACGGTGGCGCGCGCCATGCGCGGACTCCGCCGGGGCTCTCCCGTCCGGCCTGCATCCGAAGCGATCACTCGTTTCGGCCTGAAATGCCGTGTATCAATCTGAAATATTGTGGCACCTGCTAGTCGCGCAGTTGCGGCCCGGAGTGCACCGGTTCGCAATAGACGTCGCAGGCCAGGGTGTCTCCCAGCACCAGCGAGGCATCGCGCACCCGGACGCAACATGCGCCCCCCTGCGAGCAGACCTCCAGTTCCGTACCGGGCGTAATGCCCAGCGCGCACAGCCGTCCACGCTCGCCCTGCCTGTCGCAGAGACGACGCACCCGAACCCGGCATCCGGCGGGAACATCACTCAACTTGCAACAAGCCATACGCGTCTCCTTGGTCCGGCCAGCACGGGCCGCCTGCCCGCACCGCGGCTGCCGCGCGGGGCGCGGGCAACAGATGCAGGGTCGGGAATGCATGCCCGACGGCCTATCTGTGCACCTCCTGAAAATGATTGTCAAGTTCCTTCTCGACAAAAACCACCACTCCAGGCCCGGCAAGCGCCCACTCACGACATGTCCCGGCATGGTCACAACTTCACGTTCGGGGCATGGGCAAGAACTGGACGCGCCCAGCCCGCTGCGGTAGCCTTTCCGTCCGTCGCTGCAACCCGGCCAACTTCCCGTGCGGGCACGGGCAAGGCGTCGGACGCATCAATCACAGTTTTCGCAGGAGTCTTCGCCGCAATGCCGCATTCCACCTATCCCGGCGCCGTCGCGCCAGAGGGGCCAGAGGGGCCAGACGCGCCAGCCATGCCGGACTCGCCTTCGGGCGCCGGGGCCGCAGGCACCTTCGCCCGTTTCGCGGAACAGGCCCGCACCTGTCTGCCCTCCGGCCTGGACGAGATCACCGCTTCGGACATCGCCGGCATTGTGGCGCTGACCGCCCGGCTCATGGCCATCCGCTCCACGGCCTCGCGCCCGGAAGAACTGGCCCGCTGCGCCGACGTCATCGCCGCCTGGCTGGCCGACAGCGGCATTCCCTGCACCCGCATGGAACACGAGGGCGTGCCTTCGCTGCTGGCGGGCAACCCGGCCCACGCCGCGCCGCTGGCCCTGCTGGTGCACTTCGACGTGGTGGACGGCGCGGACGCCATGTTCACCCCGCGTCTGGACGCTGCGGCAGGCGTGCTGCACGGACGCGGCAGCATCGACGACAAGTACGCCGTGGCCATGGCCCTGGTGCTGTGCCGCCGCTGCCTGCGCGACCTTTCGTCACGGGGCCTTGGCCCGGACGCCCTGCCCCTGGTGCTGGTGATCACCGGCGACGAGGAAACCGGCGGGCGCAACGGCGCCTTCCGCGTGCTGCCGCACGTCCGAGCCGACTTCTGCGTGGCCCTGGACGGCGGTTCGCCGGGCTCGGTCATCATCAAGGAAAAAGGCGTCATCGACCTGGTGCTCACCGCGCGGGGCAAAAGCGCCCACGGCGCCAGGCCCTGGCTGGGCGAAAACGCCGTGGATGCGCTGGTGCGCGACTACGAGGCGCTGAAGCCCCTCTTTCCCGGCCTGTACCCGCAACTGGCGGGGCTGACAGCGCCTGACGCGCCGTCCCCCTCCGCCGCGTCGCCGCAGGCGCAAGCCCACTGGCACCGCACCCTGAATCTGGGCCTGCTGCACGCGGGCACGGCGGTAAACCAGGTGCCCGGTGAAGCCGTGGCCCATCTGGACGTGCGCTACACGGAACACGACGATCCCCACCAACTGGTGGCCGACATGCGTGCAGCCGTGCAGGGGCAACTGGACGTCACCCGCATGGAGCCGCTGTTCGTCACCGGCGACACCCCGTGGCTGGACAGGCTGTTGCGCCACGCCCCCGGCGCGGCCACCGGCTGCGCCCACGGGGCCAGCGATGCCCGGTTCCTGACCGATCTTTCCATGGCCGGGGTGGTCTGGGGCGCGGAAGGCGAAACCAGCCAGCACACCGACCGGGAACACCTGCTGATCGCCAGCCTGGCGCCGGTGTACCAGGCCCTGCGGGCCCTGGCGCGAGAGGCAGGCAACGAATAGCCTTGCCCGTGCATGTCTGCGCGGACGGCCCTTCGCGGCACTGGCACCATCACCCGGAAACAGCTACAGGCCAGACATGACCGACGACAACGGAACATCGCGGACAATGACCAACGCGGCGCACCTGCTGGACGTACGCGACCTGAGCGTGGAATTTCCGGGGCGGCCCGACGCGGACGGCACGCCGGGCGCCCCCCTGCGCGCCGTGGCGGGAATATCCTTTTCCATACCGCCTGGGGGCACCCTGTGCCTGGTGGGCGAATCAGGCTGCGGCAAGAGCATGACCGCGCTGGCCCTGCTGCGCCTGGTGCCGGAACCGGGGCGCATCGCCTCCGGGTCGGTGCGGCTGGAAGGGCGGGAACTGCTGACCCTGCCGGAACCGGACATGCGCGGGGTGCGCGGGCGCAGCATCTCGATGATCTTTCAGGAGCCCATGACCTCGCTGAACCCGGTGTTCCGGGTGGGCGAGCAGATCGCCGAGGGGCTGCGGCTGCATCTGGGACTTTCCCGGTCCGATGCCGCAGCGCGCGCCGTGGACCTGCTGCGGCAGGTGGGCATTCCCTCGCCGGAACTGCGCGCCCGCGACTTTCCGCACCAGATGAGCGGCGGCATGCGCCAGCGGGTGATGATCGCCATGGCGCTGGCCTGTGATCCGCGCCTGCTCATTGCCGACGAGCCCACCACAGCACTGGACGTGACCATCCAGCGCCAGATACTGCGCCTGATGCGCGACCTTGCGGCCCATCGGGGCGCATCGGTGCTGCTGATCACCCACGACCTGGGGGTGGTGGCGGAAACAGCCGACCATGTGGCCGTAATGTACGCCGGGCGGATCATGGAGCATGCGCCGGTGGCCGACTTTTTCGCGCGTCCGCTGCACCCGTATGCCCAGGGGCTGATGCGTTCGGTGCCGCAGGCCGTTTCCGGCCCGCGCGCCGAACGGCTTTCGGCCATTCCGGGCACTGTGCCGCCGCTGTGGGCGCTGCCGTCCGGCTGCACCTTCCGCGACCGCTGCCCGCACGCCTTCGAACGCTGCGCCGGGCAGGAACCGCCCCTGCTGACCATGCCAACGCAACCTGCCGCCGTTTCAGCAGCTGTCGCCGCCATCGGGGACGATGCGACCCAATCGCACGGTGTGCGCTGCTGGCTGCACGCCCCCAAGGAATGACGGGAGGGGATCGCCCCCCCCGGACGTCACCTTCCCGTGCCCGCACGGTGCGCCCCGCAGTGCGCCGCCCGGGCCTCCGCATCGCCCCGGAACCTCCCATGCAGACGGCCCGCGCCGCATGCGCCTGTACAGCAGCGCACAGGCCTGCCGCATCATCGCCGTTCACGGTGCGATGGGACTGCCATGCCTGCCCCCCCACGCCCTACGTTATAATGGGGAATAACCCTACTGCGACGAAAGCAGGTTTACAATTCCACCGGGGGCACATATAACGTACCGTGTTATTTTCAGACCAGCCACATCATAGTCAAAGGCTGCCGACATGTCGAAAACCGTTGTGCTCGTCGAAGACCTCGATATCGTCCGCGAGGGGCTGAAAGCCCTGCTCGGGGCATACCCCGCGTTCACCATCGTGGGAGAAGCCCCGGACGGCATCCAGGCCTTGAAAATCGTTGAAAAGCACATGCCGGACATCGTGCTCATGGACCTGACGCTGCCGCTCATGGACGGCACGGAAGCCATCCGCGAAATCAAGCGGCGCTGCGAATGCACCAAGGTGCTGGCGCTGACCGCACACAAGAAGGACAGCCTGATCTACCGTACCCTCAGCGCGGGGGCCGACGGCTACGTGCTGAAGAACGTTTCCAGCGACATCCTGGTGCAGGCCATGGAAACGGTGCTTTCCGGGCGCAGGTACATCAGCCCCGAAATATCCGAACTGCTCATCGAGGACTTTCTGCGCCACGGTCGCCGCGAAAGCGGATCGCTGCTGGATCTTTTGAGCGACCGCGAAAAGCAGGTGCTGAAGCTGGTGGCCGAAGGCCACGGCAACAAGATGATCGCCGACAAACTGTGCATCAGCCACAAGACCGTGGAAAAGCACAAGGCCAACCTGAAGCGCAAGCTGGGTGCCGACAGCACGGCGGAACTGGTCAGCTTCGCCATCGAGCACGGGCTGACCGTCACGCCTTAGCCGAAGGGCGCCCCGCCGCACGGTACTGCCTGATCGGCCACCCCTGAACAGTTGCAAAACGACGGGCCGGACTCCACTGCGAGTCCGGCCCGTCGATGCATTTCATGGCGGAAAAAAGTGGCGGGGCCGCTGTTCCCGACACGGCGGCTCCTGTGCCTCCGCAGGGGGGCCAAGCGTGCGGGTCGGGCTTCATGCCACCGGTGGGCAGGCCCGACTGGCCAGGCAGACCCGATTGGCCGGGCTACTTCGCCAGGTCGGGCAATTCAGGCAGCCCAGCCAGGCCAGACAGGCCAGACAGGCCAGACAGGCCAGACAGGGCGGCTCGCAGCCAGGCCAGGGCGTCGGACGCTGCGGCCATGTCGGCGTACCGGGCGGAACATTCCAGCGCCGCGGCGCAGGCGGCCCATTCCGGCATGACGTAGTTGGCCGCCATGCCGCGCAGGGTGTGGGCCACACGGGCCAGCAACGCCATGTCCCGCGCCTGCAGCGCATCGTCCGCCTGCCCGACCAGCGACTCTGCCGTGCGCCAGACGCCGGGCAACAACGGGCGCAGCAACTCCGGCATGGCCGAAATCAGGGCCTCTGCGGAAAGCCGCTGCCCCGAGGGCACGCCGGGTTCAGCCACCCTGCGCAATTGACCGCACCGGGCCAGCGCCAGCGCCATGTCGGCAAGGTCCACGCATCCGGGTGCATGGGCCGGGCCGGACGCTGCGACGCGACGGGGCTCCCCGACCGACGGGACGTTCTCTCCGTCCACATCGCGGGGGCGCACCACCGCCACCAAGGCATCCTCCCAGCCGGAAGGCACGGCGGCACCCTCTCCCCCAAGCCGCACCACCAGACGCAGGGCCGGTACGGGCATGCCCGAGGCACCCGACATGGCGGGCGTGCCGGATTGTACAACCGCGCCTGGCGCATCCTCCATCGTAAACGCGCGTGGCGCGTCATCTATCACAAACGCGCGTGGCGCGTCATCCATCACAAACGCGCGTGGCGCGTCCTGCGGACTTCCGGCGTGCACGAGCGCCCCCGGCAGCAGCAGGACCACTTGCGCCGCCAAGGTCTCGCGCACGGCTACGCTCGCGTCGCTCACCAGCACGTGGAGTTGCCTCGTGTCCGTTCCCGGCGCGGCTGCATCGGCACGCGCCAGATCCGGCTGCTCTCGTCGATTAGGGAACGGCGTGGCGCCGCCCCCCCTGGCCTTGGGCATCGTGTCTCCTCCCCCCGGCGGACGGGACGACGCTGCGTCCCGGCCCGATGTCTGCTCCGATGCTATCGGCAGGCATGAGCCTTTGCCTTAGCCCCGGCCCGACGCGCAAGTATTTTTCCCCGCCCGCCAGCGGCTTTCGCGACAAGGAAGGCGATGCGGCCAGGATTTGCAAGGTTTTTAAAAAAAACGCTTGCCAAGCGAACGGCGTTTGGCTAGAAGACCCTCCTGCGCCGAAGTGGTGGAATTGGTAGACACGCTAGGTTCAGGGTCTAGTGGGGGTTCCCCCGTGGGAGTTCGACTCTCCCCTTCGGCACCATCGGAGACGACATGCCCGGCCATTCGGTCGGGCATGTTCCGTTTGGTCTCCCGATCGCCCGCTACGCAGGCAGCTACCGGGACCATTCCCTGGTCCACACCTGATGCAAGGCGCCGCCTGTACACGCAGGAAGGTACGGTCGCCCCACCCACCGCACGCCACTGTGCGCACCCCGCCCCGTCCATCTTGCCTCTTCGCCGTTGCCGCCCCAGCCCGGACACTCCCCCGAATGGGCACCGCATCCCGCCGCCCCTGCCAGTGCGCTCTTCCACGGCCAGTTGCCGACGCCCGCGCGTCTTCACACCGCTCCGGGCGACGGGGGGTGGGCGACCGGGAGACAACCGGGGGCCCGCAAACCGCCCACGCACCACGCAACAACATTGCCACATTGCAGAGGTACACTCCACAGCAGACGTGTACAAACCGCCACATCCCGCACACAATAATGGCGCGAGGGAACCCGTCCGGGTTATGCTTGTGTGGTCCCCCCCCTCACGGAGGTTCATATGCGCCTTCTTGACACCATGCGGAACCGCCTGCTGGTCCTGTTCCTGCTCTCCGGCCTCGCCCCCGTCATCATCATGGGGTTTTGGGCCGCCCTGCTCAGCGACAACGCGCTGAAACGACAGGCGACAGACAGCCTGACAGCCATCCGGACCATCAAGGGGCACCAGATGGCGCTGTATTTCGACCAGCGCATCCAGTTGATCTCCGTTCTCACGAAATCGCCGTGGCTGGGGCCCGCGCAGGCCGAACTGGATGCGTCTTTCCGTGCCGCAGGCGGCCCCAAGGGGCCTTTCAGGGGGTACGCCAAGGGCAAGTTCGATGCCCCCCCTCAGTACAAGACCGTACACGACAGGCTGCACCCCGGTTTCGCCGAATTCATCAACGACACGGGCTTCTACGACGTGCTGTTGCTGGACGCCGACAAGGGCGACGTGGTGTATTCCTTCGCCAAGGAAGACGACTTCGCCAGCGAGGCAGGCAGGATGGACACCCCCTTGCGGGATGTGTGGCGCAAGGCGCTGCAAACCGGCCAGCCCGCCCTTTCCGACATGAAGCCCTACGCCCCCTCGGCAGGGGCTCCGGCCATGTTCATCGCCGCGCCCGTAACCGTGGCGGGCAGAAACGTGGGCGTGGTCGTACTGCAGATATCCAACGAACAGATCAACGCCATCATGCAGGAGCGTTCGGGCATGGGCCAGACCGGCGAGACCTATCTTGTCGGGCCGGACAAGCGAATGCGCTCCGATTCCTTTCTCGACCCCAAGAACCATTCTGTCGATGCCTCGTTTGCGGGAACGGTGGAACGTAACGGCGTGGATACCGAAGCCAGCCGGGACGCGCTGGCGGGCAGGCCCGGTGCGCGCATCATCACGGACTACAACGGCAACCCCGTGCTTTCCGTGTACTCGCCGCTGAAGGTGGGCGACACGACCTGGGCCCTCATCGCCGAAATCGACGAGGCCGAGGTGTACGCACCGGTTCGTGCGCTCAAGCTTTCGCTCGCGGGCGGCGTCGTCGTCGTCACCTTCGCCATGCTCGGCGTGGCCTGGGTCGTGGCACGCTCGGTCACCCGCCCCGTGAACACCCTCCGCGACTTCGCCACAGCCATCGCGCAGGGCAACCTGGACGCGCAACTTGCCGACGGATTCAAGGGCGAACTGCGCGACCTCTCGGAGGCCATCCGACGCATGGTAGCCGAACTCAAGGAACGGCTCGGCTTCGCCACCAGCGTGCTGCGCGCCATTCCCATCCCGGTGGTCACCACGGACAGACATGGTGACATCACATTCGTGAACGATCATCTCGTTGCGTTCATGGAAGATCAGCACTCCGTCGAGCACTGGTCGCAGGGGCGCGCCGCCGGAGAACTCTTCGGCGACCATTGCCCCACCTGCACGGAACTCGCCCTGACCCGTGACCGGGAAACCGTGACCGAAGAAACCCTGCGCACCAAGAAGGGACAGGTGCGTACGGCGCGGCTGACCGCCGCCCCCCTGCATGACCGTGACGGCAACACCATCGGCGCCATCGAACTCTTTCTTGATCTTACCGACCTGAAACGACAGGAAGAGGCCATACGCCGCACCAACGAGGCCATTTCCCGGGCGGCGGACCAGGCGGATTCCATTTCGCAACAGGTATCTTCGGCCGCCGCAGAAATTGCCTCGCAAGTGGACGAATCGGCGCGGGGGTCGGATATCCAGCGCGCCCGCACGACCGAAAGCGCAACGGCCATAGAGGAAATGAGCGCCACCACCATCGAGGTGGCGCGCAACGCGTCGACCGCGGCGGAACAGGCCGATACGGCCATCCGTCAGGCCCGATCGGGAGAAGAGGTGGTGCGCAGGGTGGTGCAGGCCATCGACATCGTGCGCGAGCGTTCCGAAGCGCTCAAGCTCAGCCTGGCAACGCTGGGCGTGAAGGCGGACGCCATCGGACAGGTCATGGTGGTCATCAACGACATTGCCGACCAGACCAACCTGCTGGCCCTGAACGCCGCCATCGAGGCCGCCCGCGCCGGTGACGCCGGGCGCGGCTTTGCCGTGGTGGCCGACGAGGTGCGCAAACTGGCCGAAAAGACCATGAACGCCACGCGCGAGGTGGGTGAGGCCGTGCGCGCCATACAGGAAGGGGCGCGCGCCAACATCGGCGAAATGGACAAGGCCGCCACCGCCGTCGGGGAAAGCACGACCCTTGCGGGTGAAGCGGGCAAGGCCCTGGGGTCGATCGTGCACATCATCGAGTCCACGGCGGACCAGGTGCGCAACATCGCCACCGCAGCGGAACAGCAATCCGCAGCAAGCGAGCAGATCACCCGCGCCAGTGACGAGATAAGCACCATCGCGTCCGAGACGGCGCAAGCCATGGGCCAGTCTGCCGAAGCCGTGACGGAACTGGCCAGGCTGGCGCAGGAATTGCGCGGCGTCATCCAGGACATGGTACGCGCCGGACAGCAGTAGACGCCGCGCCAGGTCGATGGTTGCAGATTGAGGGCCGAGGGCGCCCCCCCCAAGGCAAAGGAACGCTCCCTGATTCTAACCGCCTTGTCCCGCCGGACGAAATCGAGCATGTTGCAGTAGCTTTTTCCATCTTCGAAAAGGTACACGCCATGCCGCTGCCAACGCATCGCCAGTCATCACGCTCCGCCGCCATGCTGTTGCGTGGCGGCGTGGGGCTGGGGGTGTCCATCGCCTGCGTGTGGTACCTCATGCGGGCGGGCCTGCTGCGCGCGCATCTGCCACAGGTGCTGGCCCTGCCGGAAAGCTCTGGCGAATGGGTAATGCCCGTGGCCATTGCCACCATGCTGGCGTGCGCCCGTTGCGTGTCGTTGCAGCCGCACGCCACGCGCCTTTCGCGCGTGCATGACGCCGCGCTGGCGGCCCTGCTGCTGCCGCTGCTGGGGCTGGTGCCGGGGCTGGGCCTGCACGGCACGGGCATGGAGGTGGTTATCGGCACCCTGGCCGTGGCGGGGGCCGCACTACTTTTCCATGGATGGGGCGTGCGGCTGGCGGCTCTGTCCGGCCTGGACACCGCGCTGTGCTTCGCCATGGCCACCTTTGTGGCGGAAACGGTGCTGGCCGTGTCTGTTTCCGGCCTTGGCGGCGAGACCGTCTGGCTTGGCCTGGGCGCGGGACTGCCCCTGCTTTCCCGGTTGCTGCTCGGCAACATCACCCTGCCCGAAACCACCGACGACAAGGACCCCGTCCCCCTGCGCCCTCTGCCCGCCACCCTGCTGGCGGCGCTGTTCCTGGCCAGCGCGGCCTGCGGCCTGTTCTACCAGTTGCTGGACCAACTGCCGCCGGAAAGCGACGCCACGGTCATGGCCTCCAGCGCGGTGTTCTGCGGAGTGGCCCTCTGCGCGGCCATCCTGCTGCGCATCCTGCCTTCCCTGGCCCCGCGGCACCTGTTCCGGCTGGCCCTGCCGTTGCTTGGGTTGGGCTTTGCCACGCTGATGCTGCTGGGCCAGCGCATGCCGCGCGTGCCCATGTTCATCCAGCTTTCGGGCAGCGCCCTGCTGGACGTGTTCATGTACTCATCGCTGCTGCACAGCGCGGGCCTGCACTCCGGGCGCAACCGCGTGCGCATCCTGGCCCTGTACTGGGCGCTGCTGTTCGGTTCGCAGTGGGCGGGCAGCCTGCTGTTCATGACGCTGGCGCTGCTGTTGCCGCCGGACATCGCCCACATTCAGGTGCTTTCGCTGGCGGCGGTGTGCGCCATCATATCCATCATGCTGGTGGTGCGGCCCGACCCGGCCACCTATATGGGTTGGCGGCTGCCGGGACACGTGCCAGACGACCCGGGCGAACCGGTCTGCGCCAACGACGATGCCGAGTGCGACGACGAAGCCGCCCTGCGGACCATCCTTACCGGCTTGTCCGATATTCCCGGCCCGCCCCTCCCGTCCAACACGTACGGCACGTCCGGCACATCCGGCACATCCGGCACATCCGGCACGCCCGGCACATCCGGCACGCCCGGCACGTACGGCGCGGAACTGCAGGTACCCGCGAATTACCGCCTGCATGACGCAGGGGCCGCCGACATGACGAGCACAGCGGGCGTATCCGGCACATCCAATCCTGCCGGCGGACCTGCTGCGCCCGGCACGCCGGGTGAACCACACGCGCCTGGCGCAGCCCGTCACCCGCACCCTGCGGACCAGCCCCGTGCGCTCACCCAGGGCACCGCACCTGCCAGCGTGCCGATCGCCGCATCGTCTGCCGCATCGTCTGCCGCATCGATCGCCGCATCGATCGCCGCATCAGGCAGCCCGTCAGACAGCCCGTCAGACAGCCCATCAGGCCCTCACTCCGCCCCCGCGTCCTTCGCCGCGCCCGCAGATCCTGCCCGCCCCATCCTGTTCGGCAAAGCTGCCCCGCGCACCTATCCCTCGGCGCCGCCCGCCGCCTGCCTGGCCGATTCGTTGCGCCGCATGGGCCTTACCCGCCAGCAGGTGGCCGTCACCCTGTTGCTGGCAGATCGTCACAGCGGCCCGGAAATCTGCGACAGGCTGAACATTTCGTACAACACCCTCAAGACGCACGTGCGCAACATCTACCGGCAACTCGGCGTGGCCAACCAGGAGGAATTGCGCAACGCGGTCATCCGGTTCGATCCGGCCCATCAAGGCGCATGACCGCGATCCAGCACGCCTGACGGCACTCTGACGATACTCCGACGGCACTCTGACGGCACTCTGTACGCCATCACGTTGCGAACCGCGGCCTACCGGCACGCCATTCCGCGAACGCGCATGGCGCGTTTCGGCATGCGGTACACCCGCCATGCCGCCCTCCCTACAAAATCACCCGAAAAATCACCCAGAGAACCGTTACAAGGTGATTGCTTTTTTCCTTTCGCCATGTATTGTACCGCCGTCGTTACTGTTTCCCATGCTGGGCACCACAGGAATAGTGCGGCCCGCTGGCCGCTTTTTTGCTGCGGAATGTGTGCTGGCGAGTAGTCTTTTTTCTAGAAAAGTTATAACACGCTTGCGCGGCAGCAAATTATTGTTGCAAGGTCAGAGCCGCACAGAGGGGGGGATTCGCCGGGCCACAGGGGGGCCTTTCGACCTGGCGCATTCCACACATCCACACGAGCAGAACCGGACGGACACCTCACCGTCATAAGCCGCCGCTGCCCTGACCGGTATTGGCGGCGCATGACGAGCGACCGGGCTTGATCTCGCGGTACGCCTTCACCGACACGGCGAGGGTTCCGTGCGTCACGCTCAGGCCTTGCGATACGGCACGACAACAACGGGTGGCCCCGGCCCCCCGCGAAACCGTAATCGGGATGGTGGTTCCATGGGTCTGCACGCCAATGCGTCCTCCACCGGGCGACTGCTCGAACTCATCCGCAAGGGCGATGCAGCGCGCCCCGCTCTCCGGCAAGAGCCCGGCCAATCGGGTCCCGGCAAGTGGAACATCCCGCTGCTGCGCCCGCTGAAGGAACGCCGCGTGCTCGGCGTCGAGTGGCGTGGCCGCTGCCTGTATCTGGCGGAAAGCCGCCACGGCCGCACGGGCCTGCCGGTATTGCAGGGGGTGCAGGCCATCCGCATTCCCGCAGGCATACGGCCCGGCGACGACGCCTTTTCCTCCTTCCTGCGCCAGCAGGTCCTGGACTTCTGCGGCCCCGCCCCCGACCTTGAGGTATGGGCCGCCCTGCCCGACGAACACGCCGAACACTGGCACTTCCGCATTCCCAAGGTTTCCGCCAAGGAACGCGACGACGTGGCCTTCTGGACCGCCCGCAAGGAACGCGAGTTCGACGAGCGGCAATCGGTGTTCGACTGCACCATCGGCGGCGAAATCATCGAAAAGGGAGTGCCCAAGCTTCCCGTCACCGCCACGCTGGCCGTGCGCGCCGCCCTTGGCGAGGTGCGCAACATCGTGCAGCGCGCGGGGTTTGCCCTTGCAGGCGCGGCCACGCGGGTCATCGCCTCGCACAACCTGTTCACCACCGGCTGGCTCGACCCGGCAACGGAACAGTTCGCGGTGCTGCACATCGACGAGGAATCGACCCGCATCGACATTTATTCCTCGTCGCAGGTGGTGCTGAGCCGCATGGTCAAGACCGGCTTCGCCAGCCTGGCACGCGCCCTGGTGGAATCCACCGCCGGTACCGCCGCCCCCCTTTCCGATGACGACGCCCGCACCCTGCTTCTGCGCGACTCCACCTGCCTCCTGCCCGTCCACGACAGGCAAGAAGCCAGGGGACAGGGCACCACCGGCCAGCCCGTGCCGGTGCCCGCCGCATCCCCGGAGACGGCCCAGCCCGCAGCCCGGCCCGCGCCGGACATCGGCACCAGCATCGCCCCCGCCGTGGAACGCCTGGTGCGCCAGTTCGAACGCACCATGGACCACTTCTCCAACACCCTTGGCTACCCTGCCGTCTCGCGCATGTTCCTTTCCACCCCCGGCGGGTGCCTGCAACCGCTGGTGGACGAATTCGGACGTCAGGTGGGCATTCCGTGCACGGCGCTGAGCAGCCAGCGCGGCCCGGCCACGCCCGGCGCCGAACTGGACATCGCCAAGCTGCCGCCGGACTGCGCCGAAGCCCAGTGGGCCGTTGGCCTTTCGCTGTCCAGCGACGACCGCACCCAGAACTGCGTCAACACCTTTCGCGAACGCAAGCAGGCCCGCCAGCGCGAACGCCTTCGCCTGGCCGTGGCCGTGGGCAGCATGGTGGTGGTGCTGTGCACCTCCGTCTTCGCCAGCATCCAGGGCGCGGCCCTGCTTTCTGCCCGGAGCGAACGCGACGGCCTGCGCCAGCAGCTGACCGCCTTTGGCGAAACCACCGACAAGGCCAGACTGCTGGCCACCTCTGCCAAGGGCAAGGCGCTGCGCCTGGCCGTGCAGTCCATGAGCCGCCGCCAGATGCCCGTGGCCCTGCTGTCGGAACTGGCCGCCGTCACCCCTTCGGGAGTGCGGCTTTCCGGCCTGCGCCTGACGCAGCTGGACCACGGCCAGATACCCGGCGCAAGGGATGCCAAGGCGAGGTCGTCGCAGCCGCAGGGCAAGGCCGACGCCGCCGCCGATGCCACGGCCATGGCCGTGGTCACCGGGGTTGTAGCGGGCGACATGCTGCAACGGGAAGCCATGCTGGCCGACTTTCTGTACCGGCTGGAACGCTCGCCCATGGTGCTTTCCGTCACGGTGGAAAAAAAGTCCCCTGAAACGGGCGCCGCCACGGAATCATTGCAGTTCATAGCCACCCTCAAACTGGTGTGACGGGCACAGCCATGCAAGCATCCAAAAGCACCTCGCCCTTCCTCGTTCCCGTGCTGTCCCTTGTGGCCATCGTGGGCATGACGCTGCTGCTCATCATGCCTGCCATGCGAGAGACGGCCCGGGTGCGCGAAGAAGCGGCGCAGATCCGCGCCATGCTGCACATGCAGCAGACCTTCGCCCCGGTCATTGCCGAAATGAAGGCCGACGCCGCCCGCTTCGACACCACCCTCGCCCGCCGCACGGCGCTGGCCGCGCCCACCCCGCCCGCCCTGACCGAGGCCATCGGCACCTTGCAGGACATGGGCAACCGCGCCTCGCTCAGGGGCGTGCGCTTTGTCCCGCTGGCGGAATCGGTGCTGGGCGGCAGCGACATGGTGCGGCTGGACGGCGTCATGGACGGCCCGCTGGAATCGTTCCGCGCCTTTCTGATGCAGGTCACGGCACAGCCGTGGCTGGATCGGGTGGAATCCATGGAAGTGACGGCAGGCACCCAGTGGCCGGGCTACAAGGTGTCCATCTGGGTGAAGGTAAACGGCAACACAACGCGCATCGGTGGGTGACGGCATGACCCGCAGGGAACAGATTCTGATCGGCATGGCGGGCGTTGCGGCCATCGTGGCGGCGGTCATCCTGCTGCTGCCGTCGGGCGCATCGCGGCCCGTACCGACGGCCAGCGCCCCCGGCGCCCTTTCGGCCAGCCTGGCGGCACCGGCGAATGGCGACGCCGCACCTGCCTCACCCGGCGCCCCCTCACCGCTGGCGGGGCTG
>NZ_VRYY01000076.1 GCF_015731765.1 Nitratidesulfovibrio oxamicus | reverse complement strand
CAGCAGCATCGGCCCGGCGGCGCGGTGCAGTGCGCCGTCCACGCCGCCCCCCCCTGCCAGTCCGGCATTGGCGGCGTTGACCACCGCGTCGACCGCCGTGGCGGCAAGGTCGCCGGTGGACACCACCAACAGGCCGTGGCCGGAAGGGCCGGGGATGCTCAGGGCCAGATCGTCCACAAGGGCCGTCCTGAAAAACGTTGGGGGAACATTCCGGGGGGCTGCGGGCTGCCGGGGCGCGCGGCCCCACGCACGTTCTTCGGCATGGCGCGCACCACACAGCCGAAGCCGGGCACGCCTACCAGACCGCCTTGCGCTCCTGGTACCGGGTGTCGAAGCGTTCCAGTTCCGCCTGGTCTTCCGGCGTACGGATGACCGCTCGCGCCTTGTCGCGCAGTTGCTCCACCTTTTCCTTCTCGTTGGAGTACAGCGCGCTGTAGGCAAGGTGCAGGTAGCCCTTGAAGACCTGCCCGTCCATGCCCAGGGCGCGTCCGTAGTAGTCGTGCACCTCGGAATCCTCGGGCAGGTGGCGCAGTACTTCCTTGTAGTAGGTATAGGCCTCGTTGCGCTGCCCGGCATCGAACAGCAGCCGCGCGTAGAAGAACAGGGCCATGTAGTCGCGCGAATTCATGAGCACGGCGCGTTGCAGCATCTGCGCGGCGCGGTTGCGGTCGCCCTTGGTGTAGTGGAACCGCCCGGCCTCGCGCCAGACCAACTGGTCCTTGGGATTGC
Organism: Nitratidesulfovibrio oxamicus; assembly: GCF_015731765.1. Classification (GTDB taxonomy): domain Bacteria; phylum Desulfobacterota; class Desulfovibrionia; order Desulfovibrionales; family Desulfovibrionaceae; genus Cupidesulfovibrio; species Cupidesulfovibrio oxamicus. The sequence goes on along the minus strand of NZ_VRYY01000076.1, from coordinate 6,502 downwards.
AGGCCAGCGCCCGGTCGAAGGCCGCAGTGGCCTCTCCAATCCGGTTCAGGCGCGAATACAGGATGGCCAGCCCCAGTTGGGACATGCAGTCGGTGGGCTTGGCCTGTTCGAAGGTGCGCAGGGCGATGGCGGCGTCTGCGTAGCGGGCGCGCACCAGCAGTTGCACCCGGCGGAACCGTTCGTCGTCGTCCTGCCGGTTGCGCACGCTGGCGGACTGCTGCTCAACGCGCAGGCGCACTTCGCTGATGCGTTCCGTGATGTTGGGGTGGGTGCTGAGATACGCGGGCACGTCCGTGCCGGTGGACCAGTTCTGCCTGCGCAGCTTTTCGAAGGCCCCGGCCATGCCGTCCGGGCGGAACCCGGCGGCCACCAGGTACTGCATGCCTGCCTGGTCCGCATCCGCTTCATCGATGCGGCTGTAGTTGAGCATGGCCGTCTGGCCCGCCGCCAGCGAACCGGCCATGGCCGCGCCCTTGCTGCTGCCGCCGCCCATGAAGGCCCCGGCCAGCGCCCCGGCCAGACTGAGCAGGGTGATGCGCTGCGACTTTTCGATGCGGCTGGCGATGTGACGCTGGGTGACGTGGGCCATTTCGTGGGCCAGCACGCCCGCCACCTCGCTTTCGTGCTCCATGGCCATCAGCAGGCCGGTGTGCACGAAGATGTACCCGCCGGGACTGGCGAAGGCGTTGACCGCGTTGTGCATCAGCACGTTGGTCTCGAAATCGAAGGGCTGCGGCGGCACCACCGCCTTCAGCCGTTCGACGATGGACCGCACGTACTCCTTCACCTCCGGGTCTTCAACGAGCGGCAGGCGGGCCTTGATGAGCACGTTGAACTTCTTGCCCAGTTCCACCTCGTCCTTGACGGTGAAGTCGCCAAGGAAGGCTCCGGCGGACGGGGCAAAGGCGGGCAGGGCCTGGCCCAGCAGCATCAGCGCGCACAGGCACAGGGCAAGCGCGCCCCGCAGGCGGGCGCTAAACCAGCCGGTGCGGGGCGCGGAAGAATGGCGGAAGCGGGTGGGCATGCGCGCCTTATAGCACGTCCCACACCGCGCCGGAAGGCGTATCGCGCACCTCTATGCCGAGGGCGGCGATTTCGTCGCGGATGGCGTCGGCACGGGCAAAGTCCTTGTCTGCTCGGGCGTTGATGCGGGCTTGCAACAGTTCTTCGACCCTGGCCGGGTCGATGGACTTGCGGGCCACGCGGCAGGCGCGCAGTTCCGCCAGGAATCCTGCGGGCTCGCGGCCAAACACACCCAGCACGGCATGCCAGATGGAGGCCTCGTCCAGCACGGCACGGAAGAAGGCGCGAGCGCCCTCGGTCTTGCGCTGGCCCTTGTTGTCCAGGATGCGGTTGGCCAGGCGCACCATGGTGAACACATGGCCCAGGGCGGCAGCGGTGTTCATGTCGTCTTCCATGGCATCAGTGAAGGCCTGGCGCAGGCCTTCGAATTCCTCGGTCACGTCCTTGGGCAGGGGGCCGGAGGTCCACTTTTCGCGCTCGAGTTCGGCGTGCAACAGGCCCAGCGCCTCGTAGATGCGCTTGAGATTCTTTTCCGCCTCGTCCATGGACTCGAATGTGAAGTCGATGGGGCTGCGGTAATGCTTGGTCAGCAGGAAGTAGCGCAACGTTTCCGGCAGGTAGTTTTCAAGGATGTCGCGGATGGTGCGGAAGTTGCCGAGCGACTTGGACATCTTTTCGGCATTCACCTGCACGAAGCCGTTGTGCACCCAGTAGCGCACGAAATCCTTGCCAAGGGCGGCCTCGGTCTGGGCGATTTCGTTCTCGTGGTGCGGAAACACCAGGTCCTGCCCGCCGCCGTGGATGTCCAGGGGCAGAGGCAGATGCTTTTCGCTCATGGCGGAGCATTCGATATGCCAGCCGGGGCGGCCATTGCCCCACGGGCTTTCCCAGAAGGGTTCGCCGGGCTTGGCCGCCTTCCACAGGGCGAAATCGAGCGGATCTTCCTTTTCCTCGCCGGGGGCCACACGGGCGCCGGAGCGCAGGTCGTCCACGTCGCGACCGGAAAGCTTGCCGTAGCCGGGAAAGGCGCGCACGCGGAAGTACACGTCGCCAGAGGGGGTGGCGTAGGCCTTGCCCTGTTCGATAAGCCGCACGCACAGCGCGATCATTTCCTCGATGTGCGTGGTGGCGCGGGGTTCCAGGTCCGCCCGCAGCACGTTCAGGCGATCCATGTCCTCGTAGAAGGTGGCGATGTACTTTTCGGCCACTTCCTGGCTGGTCAGGCCTTCCTGGTTGGCGCGGGTGATGATCTTGTCATCCACGTCGGTGAAGTTGCGCGCGAAGGTGACGTCGAGCCCGGTGTGGCGCAGGTAGCGCACCAGCACGTCGAACACCACGGCGGAGCGGGCGTGGCCGATGTGGCACAGGTCGTACGCGGTGATGCCGCAGACGTACATGTTGACCTTGCCGGGCACGGCAGGCTCGAAGTGTTCCTTCTTTCGGGTCAGGGTATTGTACAGTTGCATTGATGCTCCCGTGAAAGTGCGGTGTGGTGCGTCGGCGAACGAGCGCCGTATGCCGGATGGCGCCCGGCACGGTGGACAGGCTGATGAAGAGGCGTGACGCGGGCGTTCGGCCTGCAAGGCCGATGTCCTGCCTAGCAGCCGCCGGTGCAGGCCGGTCCGTCGAACTGGTCGATGCGGCGCTGGTGGCGACCACCCTCGAAAGGGGTGTCCAGAAACAGGTCCACAAGGCCCATGGCCACGCCGGGGCCGGTCACCCGTTCGCCAAGGCACAGCACGTTGGCGTCGTTGTGCCGGCGGGTGGCGCGGGCGTGGAATTCGCAGGTGCACAACGCGGCGCGGATGCCCGGAAAGCGGTTGGCGGCCATGGACATGCCGATGCCCGTGCCGCAGACCAGAATGCCGAAGCCGCCGGTGGCCAGCACCCGTTCGGTCACCTTGGCGGCGTACAGCGGGTAGTCACAGCTTTCGGCGGTCTGGGGGCCAAGGTCTTCCACCTCGCGGCCCGCGGCCTTGAGGTGGGCGACGATGATCTGTTTCAGGGCGAGACCGGCGTGGTCGGAGCCGATTATGACGGGTGCGGACATGTGATTTCCTTGCTGCGTGCTGGCGAAAATATGGGGTATGCGCCCGTGGCGGGCGCCGTGCATGCCGTGGAACCGAAGCCGGTCGTGCGTCCCGGATGCGGGACGGGTCCGGCTGGCGCAGGGAATGTGCTGTTCCGTGGGACGGTTGTCAAGACGGCGACATGGCCGGGTAAAAAAGAGGACGCCAGCCTGGCTGGTTTCTGCCGGATCAGTTCTCGCCAGCCCTGCCGTTCGAGCCGCAACACCGGGCCATGCGGGCCAGGTGGCGCTCGCGGTCAGCAGCGGCGCCGGCGGCATGGCGGGACAGTTCGTCGCGCAGAAAGGCGGCGCGTCCGGCCAGCTCGCGAACGCGGGCGTCATCCGTCAGTTCGCGAACGCGGGCGTCGTCTGCCAATCCGGCGGCATCAAGGCTGTCCGCTTCCAGCAGTTCCGACACGCGTCGGCCCAAGGCGGCGTATTCCTCGTCCATGCGGCGGCGCAACTGGCGCGCTTCCATGCCGCGCAGCACGCCGGAAGCCACGCGGCCCAGTTCGCCGCGCAGCACGCACAGCCCCACCTTGAGGTTGGAGAGCACGGCCGAAAGAGAGAAGGAGGTATGGGGATCGGGCGCGGTCATGAACGTCTCCGTCACGTTGTGGTGGCTGCGGGGCATGCCCGTTGGTGGAAGAGTCGGGCCAGCTGGATAGCCATGCCAGCCGAATAGTCGGGCCCTCAGCCCGTTTTGTCGGTCAGCCTGCCGGAGCGGTCAGGCTGGCCGGAACAGTCGGTGATGCGTGCTCTCCGCTGCTGCCCGGGATGGTCCGGCAAGGGGTGGCCCACTAGCGCCGCGCGCCTTCGCGCAACGGCAAGACCTCGGTGCCTTCGGGCAGTTCCAGCCCCAGTTGTTCGCCGGAGAAGGCTTGCGGACGTTCGCGTTCCTTCACCAGCAGGATGGCGGAATACCCCTTGGCGTGGGTGATGGTGATCTTGCGGGGCAGGGGGGGCACGGCCTCGTCATAATCGATGCGCATGTCCCATCCGGCCTGCTTTTCGCCGGGGGGCGTATCCGTCCAGTGACGGGGCAGCCCTTCGGGGGAAAGTTCAAGCATTCCGCGAACCCTGCCGCGCGGCAGAGTGTAGGCGATTCCCCCGTCCGCCACAAGCCGTGCGTCCGTGCGGGCATCGTCGAAGACCCGGGAGAAGCGACCGTTCAGCAGGTTGGCCAGGTCCGGCACGGAAAAGGGCACCGGCACGCCGAACGAGAGCAGGGCGCGTCCGCCCTGGTTCATGTCGCCGCTATGGTAGTAGGCGCGGTTCTCGTTGGGGGCATAGGCAAGGAAGGTGGTGTCGTCCTCGCGGATGCGGGCCACGGTGGCCCCGATGCCCGCCATGATGTCCAGGCGCAACGGCACGTCGCCGTTGGACCACAGCAGGGCCACCACGCGGTTGCCTTCATGTTCGCCGGTCTTGTAGCGCAGGCTGGCGTTGACCCGGAAGGGGCCTGCATCCGCGTCATTGGTCTGCGCCCAACTGCGGTAGGCATGCCAGGCTGCGTCGGCCTGTTCCGCGGTGGCGGGCACGCCGGGGGGCACGCGCGTGGCGCAGCCCTGCAACAGGGCGGCCATGACAAGGAGGATAAAGACGGGCAGGGCCGCGACCGGCAGGGACCACACGCGACGGCGCACGTCAGTGTCGTGCGCCCCGTTTGCCTTGGTCACGCCGGTTGCCTTGTTCATCATGGACAGGACGAAAAGCCGGAAGGGTGGATGCATCACAGGTTCTTGAGCTTTGCGGTAACGTCCGCCGCGTTGGCGGGCGACATTTCCAGGGCCTTGCGATAGCCCTTGCGCGCCTCTGCCTTCTTGCCGAGGGCGGCGGCGATGTCGCCGTAGTGTTCCCAGATGGTGGGATCGCTGGCGCCCAGTTCCACGGCGCGACCGATGGCCTGCCACGCCTCGTTCAGTTCGCCCCGGCGGTAGTGCGTCCAGGCCAGCGAATCGATGATGTAGGTACTGTCGGGCGATTCTTCAAGGGCACGGGTGATCAGTTCCAGCGCCCGGTCCAGATCGCGCCCCTGTTCCGCCAGGGTGTAGCCCACGTAATTCAGGGCCTGGGCATGGCGCGGGTGGTCGGCGATAACCTGCTCCATCATGGCGAACGCCTCGGCCTTCTGCCCGCGCTCGTCCAGGATGATGCCGCGCATGAAGGCTATTTCCGCGTCGTCGGGCCAGAACTTGCGCGCCTCGTCCATGACGGCCAGGGCCGCTTCCGGCTTGTCGCTGTTCAGGTACAGTTGGGCCTCCATCTGCCAGAATTCCTTCTGGCCGGGGTACAGCTTCTGTCCTTCCTTCAGCGTGGCCAGCGCCCCGGTAAGGTCGCCGCTTTCGTACTGCAGCTGGCTTTTCAGGCGCAGGGCACGGTCGTGATACTTGTTGGACGGGGAGATTTCCGACAGCCAGTGCAGGGCCCCGGCCGGGTCGCGCCTGCCCTCGAAGGACAGCACGGCCAGGTAGAAGTACACCTCTTCGGGCGCGCCGGGGGTGTCCTTGACCACGGTAAGCAGGGCGTCGGCCTGTTCGTAGAACTTTTCTTCCAGGAACAGGGTGGCCGCCGTGAGCAGAAAACCGAATGTTTCCGGACCCTGGCGGGCCAGTTCGTAGGCCTTGGCCGGGTTGTTCAGCTTCAGGCTGATGGCGATGAGCCGCAGCCACACGTCCTGGTTGCTTTCGTCCAGGGTGATGATCTGCTCGTAGGTGCGCTCGGCTTCCACGTAGTCCTTGCGCAGTTCGTAGATGAAGGCCAGTTCCGCCCAGGCTTCAAGAAAGTCGGGCGCGGCCTTGACGGCCTTGCGCAACTGGCCCAGCGCCTCGGAATGGCGGTTCAGCCCCACCAGGGCGCGGGCGTGGTAGTAGCGCAGCACGGGGGTGCGGTTGCGGTCGGCAATGCCGGAGAGCAGCTTGTCCGCCTCGGCGAAATTGCGGGTTTTCACCAGCAGCAGGGCCAGTTCCTGGCGGGCCTGTTCGTCCTCGCCATGGGCGGTCGCGAAGCTGCGCAGGGTGTACAGCGCATCGCCTGTGCGGTTTTCCTCAAGGTAGGTTTCCACCAGCAGCAGGGTGATGTCCAGGTCGTCGGGGTAGCGGGTCACGCCTTCCTGCAACACCTGGCGGGCCAGGGTCACTTCCTTGCGCGAAAGCAGGAACGAGCCGCCGTCAATGAACACCCTGGGCGACGGATCGAGGGCTACCAGTTGTTCGATGGCCGTCAGCGCATCACGCATGTTGCCGGTGCGCCCCGCCTGCTCAAGGAGCAGGTAGTAGTAGGTGGTGGCCGCATCGGGCGACAGCCGCCACTCCACGGGGGGGGCGGGCTTTTCCGGCGCGGGCTGGCGGGTTGCGCAGCCGGACACGCCGACGGCCAGGCAGACCGCCGCCAACAGCGCGGCGGCACGGG
>NZ_VRYY01000075.1 GCF_015731765.1 Nitratidesulfovibrio oxamicus | reverse complement strand
GGGAAAGGCGCGCCGGGCGCGGGCCCACGCCGCTCACCACCACCACGGGGGTTTCGCGCAGGGCGGGGCTGCGGCGCAGCCGGGCGTAGAACACCGTGCCGCCGGGGCTGGGCAGGTCCATTTCAAGGGTGATCACGTCAGGGCGGAAGCTGGCGGCTGCCTCCAGCGCCTCCGGCGTGGAGGCGGCGGTGCGCACGGCATGCCCTTCTGCCGTCAGCAGCCCGGCTACGCGATCGCGCTCGACCGGGTCGTTGTCGACGACGAGCACGCGGCGGCGGGTGGCACTCATGTTGGTCGCGGACATTGATAACTCCTTCACAAGTGGGGTGTAAAAAGGACCCGCCGTGCCAAGGGGGGCAACGGCGGGTCCGTTCGATGTCGCTAGTCGTTCTTGGCCGGGACGTGCGCGGCGCAGCCGCAGGCGCAGCAGCCGTCGCCCTTCAGCGCGCCGAGCGCCTTCAGCACTTCCATGGCAACGCCAAGGCCTTCCTTGGCTTCCTTGGAACCGAGGGCGCCGACCATGCCGAACATGCCCACAGGCTTGGCCTGCGACAGGTCCAGCTTGCCCAGCATGTCCACCGCGCGGGCCAGGAAGACCTGCACGTTGGGATCGGCCAGCTTTTGCAGCAGCACGGTCATGAAGGCGAGCGCGTCGCCCATCTTCTCGATGCCTTCCGGGGTGTTGGCGTCCAGCACCTTGCCGCCCGCGCCCTTCAGGGCCGACAGCTTGGCGAACACGCCGTCCTGCTCCCACTTGCCCAGCCCCTCGATGATGTGGGGCCATGTGGGGGCCACCGCCGGGTGCATGGTGCGCCACAGGTCGATGAGGTTTTCCAGCTGGTCGAGGCAGTAGTTCAGGTTGGGGACGCTGCGCAGCCCACGACGCAGCAGCTCGAAGATGTCGTCGAGATGCACGTGGCCGTGCACGTCCTGCAATTCTTCCACCATCAGGCGGAAGGCGTGGTTGCCGATGGGCGTCACTTCCTCGATGAAGTACTTGGTGCCCATCGCGCGCTCGTGCAGGAAGGCGATCCGCTCTTCCATGGCCTCGAGGCGCTGGAGAATGAGTTCTTCGTTGGTCATTGGTGCCTCCGGCTTACTTCTTCCGCATCAGGGAAGTGTCCTTGCCGTGCAGGTACATGTTCGGCTCGAACGGCAACTCGTGACCCTTCAGCATCAGGCTGTAGTAGACCCACTTGAACATCAGCTTGCCCCAGTAGTTGATGTGGCTTTCGCCCAGCAGCGCGCAGGGCCCCACACCGGGGAAGGGGAACATGCCGGGCAGCGGTTCCACGTCGTAGCTGAAGTCGATGAGCGAGGCCTTTTCGTAGCCGGTCACGATGAAGCAGGTAGAGTGACCGTCGAAGTGGTGGTAGTGCTCGCTGCCGTCGATGTCGGACATCAGGTTTTCGGCGATGATGTCGGCCTCGTAGTGGGCCACGGAACCGGCCTTGGAGGTCGGCACGTTGGTGGTGTCGCCGATGACGTACATGTTGGGGTACTTCTTGGACTTCAGGGTGCCCTTGTCGGTATCCATGAAGCCCATGGGGTCGGCGATGTCCGAATCGATCAGGAACTGCTGGCCCATGTTCGGGGGGATGGTGACGAGCAGGTCGTAGTCGATCTCGTCGCCGGTGACGGAGGCGATGGTCTTGTTGCCCGCGTCAACGCTGTCCACCACGAAGTTGGGCGTGACCTTGATGTTCTTCTGCACGCACAGTTCGCCCAGGATCTTGGCGGCCACGGGCTTGGTGAAGGCGCCGGTCAGCGGGGTGACCAGTTCGATCTCGATGTTGTCGCGCACGCCCATCTTGGTGAAGTACCAGTCGGCCAGGTAGATGAACTCCAGCGGCGCGACCGGGCACTTGATGGGGGTTTCGCAGATGTGGTGGACGAGGCGGCCCTTCTTGAAGTTCTTCAGCTTGGGCAGCAGGGCGGCGGCGCCGTCGGGGGTGTAGAAGTCGTGGATGTTGCCGCGCCAGTCGTCCAGCAGGCCTTCCACTTCGTCGGGGGCGATGCGGCAACCGGTGGCGATGACCACCCAGTCGTAGCTGTACTTGCCGCCTTCACAGGTGACCACCTTCGCTTCCGGATCCACGTTGGTGATGGTATCCTGCACGAAATTGACGCCACGGGGGATGAAATCCTTCTTGGGCTTCTCGCACCCCTTGGGGGTGTCGATGCCGAAGGGTATGAACAGCCAGCCGGGCTGGTAATGGTGCGTAAGGTCGCGGTCGATGACCGTGATCTCCCATTCGCGCTCGCTGAGCTTTTTCCTCATTTTGGTGGCGAGCATGGTGCCGCCGGCACCTGCCCCAAGAATGAGCAGTTTCTTCATGCCAGGTTACTCCTTCACTTATTGGCTTTGGTGAGAGCAGATTCGGGTATTGCAGCCCCGCAGGGCACGGGGCGTTCTGCCGTATCGCGGCGTGTTCAGCGGCTTGTTGCCGTTCAGCTTGGCCTTGGGGGCGGGGCGTGCGTCGGCGTCCGCCTCGTTGGCCATGTGGGCGCAGTCATCGGGGCGTTCGGCGCCGTGCATGATGTCGGTAAGGGTGAACTGGTCCAGGGTTTCTTCCAGGGCCTTTGCGGCGCTGGTCCAGGCTGCCTTGCAGCGGCAGGGGGTGTCGTCGCAGTCTGCGCCCACGCAGCAGTTGGGCGGCTGCACGCCGCCTTCAACCACGCGCAGAACGTCGCCCAGGGTCACGTCGTCGGGGTTCATGGTCAGCACGTGGCCGCCAGCGGCGCCGCGCACGCTGCGGACCATGCCCGCCGTGCGCAGTTGGCGGATGATCTTTTCGATGAACTTGACGGAAATGCCCGTGTGCTCGGCCAGTTCGGAGGCGGAAAGGGGGCCGTCCTGCGGGCAGTGCAGAGCAAGGTTGACCAGCAGCCGGGATGCGTAATGCACCGTGGAGGAAATTCTCATGCCGTTCTCCAGTGCCTGTGCGGGGAGCGAGGGCGGCGCGCCGGGGCGCGGTGGGGGCTGTTGACCGGGAGATTCCGGGGTTGATCGTATGTGAATTGATGCAATTTTATTTTCATTAATCCGAATCCTTTTGAATCAGATTAATTTCGTATGAATTAAACCCATCCGAATTTGGGTGTCAAGCACCCCCCGGGAAGAAGGGGGTTTTTCAACGCGTTGAATTTATATTGTTATTTTTGATTGTGATTTTTTTTTCTTGTTTTTGCCCGCGTTATCCGCAGTGCCGGCATGTCCGTTTTGCTTGTTGTGACGGACAAGCAGGCTACCTGCCTACGACAGTTGAGCACCGGCGGCTCCCTGCGCCGGAAACATGAGGACCGGCGGGTGCCGGACTGTGCGGCGCGTGGGAATAATGGGATTGTACGGCCTTGTGAAGGTGCGGCACTCTTGTTTTCGAAAGCTGTTTGTTCATGCGCGAGCGAGAGCGGCGCTTCATGTTGTGAAAACTGATTGTTTTTATTTACTCATTTCCGTTTTTCAGCATGTCAGCATGTGCTAACATGTTGACGTTTCTGCCGATTTTCAGCCCGTGAAGTGAAAGCGAATTTTTTTAATTCCTATTGACAAAGGAGGATATTTTCTGTAAGAAGTTTCCCATAGTTATGTTATAGCTCACTCTTTTTACGTCGTTCCGTGTGGCGCGGCGTCGAGTGACGGGCGCGGGACCAGACACCATGAAGCTTGCAGCAAAGACACGCTACGCGGCGCGCATCCTTCTTGCTTTGGCCATGCACGGCGAAGAGTCTCCCATGACCACCACGGCGCTGTCCCAGCACACCGGCGTGACGGTCCAGTTCATCGAGCAGATCCTCAAGACACTGAAGCGCGGCGGATTGACGCGCAGTTCTCGCGGGGCCTCCGGAGGGCACATGCTGGCCCGCATCCCCGAAGAGATCACCCTGAGCGAGATCGTGCGCCTGATGGAAGGGGGCATCCAGCTTACCGTCTGCTGTTCAGGCGATGCCAATGCCTGTGCCCGTCGGGCCTCGTGTCTGACCAGGTCGGCCTGGGTGCGCGCGTCGCAGGCGCTGGAGCGTTCGCTGGAAGAAACCACCCTGGCTACCCTCATGGAGGGTGAACAACCCCTTTCCCCCCATGATGAGGCGATCTGTCGCACGACGGACAACGACGCTTCCACCGCGAGACGTTCCGCCGCCCGCCGCCCGGCCCGCCCGGCGAGCCCCGCAGAATTGTACTGATTTCGGCGTACCCACGGGTGAACAGGGCGCCCCGGCACTGTCGATGTGCCGGTGCACCTGCCGTTTTCCGTATTGTTGCAGTCGGCTTCGCTGGGTCGTTACGTTCCTGTCCGCAACGCTGCCGTGCATGCTTCGGCCAATCTGCCCGACTGCCTCGCCTTTCCTGACTTTCATGTCTGCCGTGGCAGACCTGCCGCAAGGCATCCCGCGTTACGCCGCCGGTTCTCCGGCGGCTTCTTGTTTTCGGGGCATGCATTCCCGTGTGCGATGCGCCGATGGCCGCGCAACGGTTGGTGTCTCCGCTGCTCCCGCGTCTGTTCCGGCGTCTGGTGCGGCGTTCAGGATCGGCTGTCGTCGGAAGCCTATCTCGGTGTGCTTCTTGCAATATTTCAGGGCGCCAGCACTGTGCATGGGCACAATCTGCCGGGGTTCGGCCTGCGCCCGGCGGTTGTGATGCATGGTTATACTTTTTGAATACAGTATGTTGCGTGTGTTATTGGCAGCGGGGCATGCTGTTTGCCGCCCCCGGTGAAATGCGATACGGGAGAGGCCCGGCGCGCCATGACGCACGCCAGTTCAATTTTTCGACAGGTTTCGACAGGGTAAGGGGTTTCCGGATGCTCAAGAATTGCAGTCTGTTCATGAAGCTCAGCCTGGGGTTTGGCTCGCTGCTGCTCATCGTGGTGGGGGTGATTGCCTTTTCGTGGCAGCAGCAACAATACCTGTTGCGCCAGTCGGAGGTCACGGGCAACACGCAGACGCTGGTGGCGGGCATGGAACATTCGCGGGTGGAAGTCCTGTATTACCTGCTCAACAAGGGCCGTGAGCACGTACGTGCCTTCGAGGCGCAACACGGCAGGGACGCCGAGGGCATCGCCGCGCTGCGCGAACGCCTTGCGTCAGACGGGGTGCGCGGTGGCGGCCTGGACGCGCTGGGTCCCATGCATGCCGATTATCGGCGCAAGTTCCTGGAACTCGACGGTGTGCTGACCCACCGCGAACAGACCATCAGGAATGCCGTGCAGGCCGCCAATGCCCTTCAGGAAGGTGTGGAGCGGCTGCATGCCGCCCGCCTGAGCGCCGTCGTGCAAGCCAACCCGTCGCTGGCGCCCCGGCGCGACGAATTGCAAACCCTGGTCACGCTGGAGACGGAATTTCTCCAGTCGCGGGTGGATGTGCTCTATTATCTGTGGCGGGGCGATACGGATTCCCTGTCGCGTGCGCGCATGCGCCTGGACAAAGCCATTTCCGCGGCATCCGGCCTTTCCGCCAGCGAGGGCCCAGGCGAAAACTGGAAGTTGGCCGCTACGGTGCTGGCCAGCGCCCGGACATACCGCGAGCAGGTGGAACAACTGGTCAAGGACGAGGCCGAGCGCGACAGCCGCATGTCGGGCATGGCCAGTGTGGCCGACGGCGTGCGCAACACAGTGGTCGCGGTGAAGGACGCCCAGCAGAACCGCATGGAAGACGCGGTACGCCGCTCGTCCGTGATCTCGCTGGGGGTTGCTGGCGGGGCGCTGGTGCTGGGGCTGGTGTTCGCCATCCTCATCGGCAAGTCGGTGCGCGGCGGGATTGCCCGCGCGGCGGCGGTGGCCGAGGCCGTGGCCCAGGGCGAGACCTCGCTGGAAGTCAAGGCCGAAGGTACCGACGAAGTAGGCAGGCTGCTGCAAGCCATGCACGAAATGCTCCAGGCCGAGCGCCGCGTGGTGGAAACGGCCCGCGAACTGGCCCGGGGCAACGTGGACATCGAGGTGGCCATGCGCGGCCCGCGCGACGACCTGATGCGCGCACTGGGAGAGATGGTCTCCGTCGAGCGTTCCATCTCGCGCAACGCCTCCACCCTGGCCACCGGCGACCTGCGCGTGTCGCTGGAGCCACGCGGCGACAACGACCGGTTGCTGGCCTCGCTGGGCAACATGGTGCAGCGACTGTCGGACGTCGTGCGCGACGTGCAGGTGGGTGCCGAGAATGTGGCTGCTGGCAGCGAGGAACTGAGCGCCACGGCAGAGGCCCTTTCGCAGGGGGCCACGGAACAGGCGGCCTCTGTGGAACAGTGTTCCGCCTCCATGGAAGAGATGGTGGCGCGCATCGCCCAGAACGCCGAAAACGCCCGCACCACGGAATCCATCGCGGTGCGCGCGGCGGACGATGCCCGCGACTCGGGCACGGCGGTGGCCGCCACGCTGAAGGCCATGCGCGAGATCGCCAGCAAGATTTCCATCATCGAGGAAATCGCCCGGCAGACCGACCTGCTGGCCCTGAACGCCGCCATCGAGGCGGCCCGTGCGGGCGAGCAGGGGCGCGGTTTTGCCGTGGTGGCCTCGGAAGTGCGCAAACTGGCCGAACGCAGCCAGGCCGCGGCGGCTGAAATCACCCGGCTGTCCGGAGCCAGCCTGGAAGTTTCGGAACGTGCGGGAGAACTGCTGGGCAAGCTGGTGCCGGACATCGAGCGCACGTCCGAACTGGTGCAGGAGATCGCCGCCGCCAGCATCGAACAGCGCGAAGGCGCAAGCCAGGTCAACGAGGCCCTGCACATGCTCGACCAGGTCATTCAGCAGAACGCGGCGGCTTCGGAAGAGGTGGCCTCCACGTCCGAAGAACTGTCTGCCCAGGCGGCCCACCTGCAGCGTACGGTGGCCTTCTTCCGACTGGGGACGGACATGACGCCCAAGGTGCAGCGGGCGCCGGGGCCGCAGCCGTCGGCCATGCCCATCCTGAAGGAGGGCGACCCGCGCAGGGTGCGCATCAACCTTACGGACGATGCGGACGACACGGACGATCAGGATTTCGAACGCTTCTGACGCGTGCAGCATACGCACGCATACGGCGGGGCGGCACCGGAAGCGACGCCGTCCCCGTATATTCAGACCGGGGCATGGCGCAAGCCGCCCCGCACCGGAACCACCACGTGCAGCAGGACAACAACAGACAGGCGCCGCAAGATCATGCGGGCGGCAGGGAAGCGGCGGACATGCCGCGCGACGACGCCGCGCGGCGTGACGGGGCGCGTCCTGCGCATTCGGCCCATCAAGCCGGCCTGGCGAATCCGGCGGG
>NZ_VRYY01000074.1 GCF_015731765.1 Nitratidesulfovibrio oxamicus | reverse complement strand
GGGGGCTGGACGCCGTGCGCGAGCGCATCGCCATGCTGGCCCCGGAACACGCCATCGCCCAGCCGCACATGCTGTCCGACCTGGTGCCGCCGGGGGGCCTTGTGGTGCTGGTGGTGCCCATCGACCTCGGCGCGCCCCGGGGGCGGCTGATCCTGCCGCAGGTACAGGCCATCCGCGACCTGCTGGACGGTGACCGGATGTGCCTGGTGGTCAAGGAGCGCGAGCTGCGCGCCGCGCAGGAGCGCCTTTCCGCGCCGCCGGACCTTGTGGTGTGCGACTCGCAGGTGGTGCTGAAGGCGGCGGACACCCCGCCCGGCGTGCCCCTGACCACCTTTTCCATCCTGATGGCCCGGCTGAAGGGCGACCTGGTGGAACTGGCGCGCGGGGCTGCGGCCATCGAACGGCTGGGGCCAGGCGACCGCGTGCTGATAGCCGAGGCCTGCACCCACCACCCCCTGGCCGACGACATAGGCCGGGTCAAGATTCCCCGCTGGCTGCGCCAGTACGCGGGCGGCGACATCGAAATCGACGTCGCGGCGGGCAAGGAGCTTTCCGAGGACATGGCCGCCTATGCGCTGGTGGTGCATTGCGGCGGCTGCGTCATCAACCGGGGCAACATGCTGGCCCGGCTGCGCGCGGCGCGGCGGGCGGGAGTGCCCATGACCAACTACGGGCTGGCCATTTCGCTGACGCAAGGGGTGCTGCCCCGCGCGCTGGGACCATTCCCGGCGGCGCTGGACGCCTTCCGCGCGGCGGCCAAGGGCGCCTGACGCCATTCCGGTGGCGGCGGGCGATGTCGGACCGGTACAAGGCGGCGCGAGACGAGGAGGTGATCGGACGGCGTCGCGGGTGCCAACGACGTGATCGCAACCTTCAACCACAGGAGACGTGCTGATGAGCCGTATCGAAATGGAGAAGATCTTCTACGAAGACCACGCTCCGGACCCCAAGGCCGATCCCGACAAGCTCTTCTTCATCCAGATCGATGAATCGAAGTGCATCGGATGCGACAGCTGCCAGCAGTACTGCCCCACCGGCGCCATTTTCGGCGACACGGGCGACGCGCACAAGATTCCCCACGAGGAACTGTGCATCAACTGCGGCCAGTGTCTGACCCACTGCCCCGTGGGCGCCATCTACGAATCGCAGTCGTGGGTGACCGAGATCGAGAAGAAGATCAAGGCCAAGGACGTCAAGGTCATCGCCATGCCCGCGCCCGCCGTGCGCTACGCCCTGGGCGACGCCTTCGGCCTGCCCGTGGGCACCGTGACCACCGGCAAGATGTTCTCGGCGCTCAAGGAACTGGGCTTCGACCACTGCTGGGACAACGAATTCACCGCCGACGTGACCATCTGGGAAGAAGGCACCGAATTCGTGCAGCGCCTGACCAAGAAGCTGGACAAGCCGCTGCCCCAGTTCACCTCGTGCTGCCCAGGCTGGCACAAGTACGTGGAATCGCTGTATCCGGAACTATTCCCGCACATGTCGTCGTGCAAGTCGCCCATCGGCATGCTGGGCACGCTGGCCAAGACCTACGGCGCGGACCGCATGAAGTACGACCGGGCCAAGGTGTACACGGTGTCCATCATGCCGTGCACAGCCAAGAAGTACGAAGGCATGCGCCCGCAGTTGTGGGACAGCGGCCACAAGGACATCGACGCCACCATCGACACCCGCGAACTGGCGTACATGATCAAGAAGGCCAAGATCGACTTCACCAAGCTGCCCGACGGCAAGCGCGATACCCTGATGGGCGAATCCACCGGCGGCGCGACCCTGTTCGGCGTCACCGGCGGCGTCATGGAAGCGGCGCTGCGCTACGCCTACCAGGCCGTCACCGGCAAGAAGCCGGAAAGCATGGACTTCAAGGGCGTGCGTGGCTTGCAGGGCGTGAAGGAAGCCACGGTGAACGTGGGCGGCGTGGACGTGAAGGTGGCCGTGGTGCACGGGGCCAGGCGCTTCCATGACGTGTGCGAACTGGTGAAGGCGGGCAAGGCCCCGTGGCACTTCATCGAGTTCATGGCCTGCCCCGGCGGTTGCGTGTGCGGCGGCGGCCAGCCGGTGATGCCCGGCGTGCTCGAAGCCGCCGACCGCAGGGTGACCCGGATGTACGCGGGCCTCAAGAAGCGCCTGGCCATGGCCAGCGCCAGCCGGGCATAGGAGGAATCACCATGCAGATAGTCAACCTTACCCGGCGCGGCTTCCTGAAGGCCGCCTGCGTCGTCACCGGCGGCGCCCTGATCAGCATCCGCATGACCGGCAAGGCCGTGGCCGCCGCCAAGCAGCTGAAGGATTACATGATGGACCGCATCAACGGGGTGTACGGGGCGGACGCCAAGTTCCCGGTGCGCGCCTCGCAGGATAACGTGCAGGTCCAGAAGCTGTACGCGGACTTCCTGGAAAAGCCCATGAGCCACAAGGCCGAACAGTTGCTGCACACCCACTGGGTGGACCGCTCCAAGGCCATAGAACGCATGAAGGCGCAAGGGGCCTACCCCAACCCGCGCGCCAAGGAATTCGAGGGCAACACCTACCCCTACGAATAGCTGCACGGGGCCGCCCAAACGCGGCACCTAGACGCGGTGCCCAGACGCGGGCATTGCCCCGCGCCCGTGCATGATCCGACGGCCCGCCTGCGACGAGGGGAGAAACCCCTGACACCAAGGGCGAGGTCACGGAACGAAGGGAAGATGCAGATGCATGACGGCGCAAGGGCCGGGCATCCGGAAGGTTTCGGGTGACCGGCCCTTGCGCCGTGTGGGCTGGGAGTGTGGAAGGAGGCGGACGTGGAAGGAGGTGCCAGCCCGAAAGGCAGCCCTGTGTCTTCCCTGGTGTTCCTGCATGGCGCGGCACACCGCACGTGTAACAGGAAAGGCAGAATCGTACCGGAATGCCGGGGATTACGGCGTGCCCTCACCCTTGCGGGGTGATCCCTTCCGGCTCGGATTCCGCCGCAGTCAGGCCACATTTCGCGGCGTCAGTGGGTACTGGGGCGCTCAGCTTTTGCTGCACCGTCCGCATACCCCGTCCAGGCGGACCTCCACGTGCTCCACGATAACTCCGGCGGGCAGCAGGGCGGCGGCGTCCAGCGTCTTGGGCAGCGGGGGCAGGCAGGTCATCACGCCGCATCGGGTGCACTGGAAATGGCCGTGCGGCGCGTTTTCCCCCGCCGGGGCCATACAGTGCCGGAAGGCGCCATCGGCCCCGCTGTGGCGTTGCAGGATGCCCGCCTCCACCAGCAGGTCCAGGGTGCGGTACAGGGTCACCTTGTCCATGCGGGTGGTGCGGCGCACCGCGTCCAGCAGCTCCTGCGCGGCGGGGGCGTGGGGCAGGGCGGCCAGCGACTCCAGCACGGCAATGCGGCGGGGGGTGGCTTCCAGCCCGGCGTGTTCCAGCCGGGCGCGGGCGTCTGTCATTGGCTTGGTCATGGCGTATTCCGATGATGGATTGCGGACTGGACGGCTGGGATGCGCTCTGTCGCAGGTCCTGTAGTATCCCCCCTGTGTCGGTGTCCACGAAGTGGGCACCGTCACGGCAAAAGGGGTCAAGGGGGTGCGGCCCCCTTGCGGGGGGATGGGGGCGGAGCCCCCAGTTCATTGCGGGTTGCGTCTGCCAATCGCCCGGCGCAACACGCCCGCGCCGGACACGGCCATGAATCCTGCCGAGGCCACGGCGATGATGGCCGCGCCCGAGGTGACATCCCAGCGGTAGGCCAGGGCCAGTCCGCCCACGCAGAACACGGTGCTCCACGCGGTGGCGGCGGCCATCATGGATGGCAGCGAGCGGGCCGAGCGCGCCGCGATGAACGGCGGTATGGTCAGCAGGGCCATGACCAGCACCAGCCCCACCACGCGGATCAGCATCACCACGCCCACTGCCGTCATGCCCACCACCAGGTAGTGGGCGGTGCGCACCGGCAGGCCGCGCGCCTCTGCGAATTCGCGGTCGAAGGAGGCCACCAGCAGGGTCTGGTGGCACAGGGCCACCACGGCCAGCAGGGCGGCGTCCAGTGCGGCCATCAGGTACAGGTCGGTGACCGGCACGGCCAGGATGGACCCGAACAGGAAGCTCATCAGGTCGGCCTTGTAGCCGGGGGTAAGGTCTATGAGGATGATCCCGAAGGCCATGCCTGCCGCCCACAGTACGCCAATGGCCGTGTCGGCCTTTTCGGGCCGCTTCAGGGCCACCCCGGCCATGAGCATGGACGAGGCCACGGAGAAGCCGATGGCGCTGGGCAGCACCGGCCAGCCGTAATGAAAGGCCAGCCCCACGCCGCCGTAGGCCGCGTGCGATACCCCGCCCGCCAGAAACACCAGCCGGTTCACCACCACCAGGGTGCCGATGACCCCGCAGGCGATGCTGGCCAGCAACGATGCGGCCAGGGCCTGCTGCATGAAGTCGTAGGAAAGCGCGTCGAGCATCAGGCGTCCTTTGCGGCGGGGGAAGGTGCGGCGTCCGGGGGGGCTGGGGCGTCCGAAGGGTCTGGGGCGTCCGAAGGGTCTGGGGCGCCGGGGGAAACGGGGGGCGTGGCGCCGGAAGGCGGCAGTTCGTCCATACGCGGCAGCACCGGGAACAGCCCGGACACGGAGGAGATGAACGCCCCCATGGGGCAGGTCTTTTCGTGGTGGCCGTAAAGCATGGTCAGCATGTCCGGGGTCAGCCCCGCGCCCCGGGTGTGCACCAGGGTGCGGTTGACGAAGGCCACGTTGGAGAAGGTGGACGTGGCTATGGACAGGTCGTGGCTGACCACCACCAGGGTGTGCGGCCCGCGCAGGGTGCCCAGGAATTCGAAGAAGCAGAACGATCCCTGCGGGTCGATGGAGGCGGTGGGTTCGTCCAGCAGCAGCAGTTCCGGCTGGGCCATCAGGGCGCGGGCCACCACGGCCCGTTGGCGCTGCCCGCCGGAAAGCTGACCCACCATGCGCTTTTCCATGCCGGAAAGGCCCACCTGGTCCAGCGCCTCGCGGGCGCGGTCGATGGACGCGGCATCACGTGACCAGTGACGCCCCAGCAGGCCGCGCCGGGTGCCCGCAAGGCCCATCAGCACCACGTCCTGCACGGTGACGGGAAAGTCCAGCCGGGCCGTGGAGTATTGCGGCACGTAGCCGATGCGCGGCAACGCAGCGCGGGGCGCGCCGCCGAACAGCGCAACGCTGCCGGAGCGCGGGGCCAGCAGGCCCAGCAGCAGCTTGAGCAGGGTTGTCTTGCCGCCGCCGTTGGGGCCGAGCACGGCCAGGAATTCGCCGCGCTCCACGGTAAGGTCCACGTGGTCCAGCACCGGTTCATCGCCGTAGGCGAAGCACAGGTCGCGCACGGCGATGACCGGTTCGTGCGATGTATGCGGTGCGCCCGGCATGCCGGGCGCACTGGATGGCATGTGCATGCGTGTCTACTTGCCGGGGGATTGGGTCAGGGTTTTGGCCATGGCTTCGGCCACGCGGCGGATGTTGGCGGCCCAGTCTTCGGCCAGCGGGTCGGCCTCGATGAGCTTTGCCCCCACATTGCGGGCGATGGTTTCCGCGCCGCGCTTCGAGAACTGCGGCTGGACGAAGATGGCTTCGATCTTCTCCTTCTTGGCGAACTCCACAATGCGGGTCAACTGCCTGGGGCCCGGTTCGCGTCCTTCCACCTCGATGGCCACTTCGCGCAGGTTGTAGTTGTGGGCGAAGTAGCTCCACGCCGGGTGAAAAACCATGAAGCGGCGGCGGTTTTCGGGCACGTTCTCAAACAGGCCGTTGATGTGCAGGTCCAGTTCGTCCAGTTCGCGCACGAAGGCGTCGTGGTTGGCGCGGTACACGGCGGCATGCGTCGGGTCGGCCTTGACCAGCGCGCCCTTGATGGAACCGGCCATCATCTTCACCAGCGCGGGAGACAGCCAGATGTGCGGGTCGCCGCCTTCGTGATCGTGGTGATGGTGGCCTTCGGCGGCTTCGCCGTCGTGGTGATGGTCGGCGTCATGCTTGGCGTCGGCGGGCTTGGCGGCGTCATGCCCGTCCTTGTGCCCGTGCTTGTCGGCGTCCTTGTGGCCGGCGTCATGACCATGGCCATGCCCGCCGTCATGGTCATGATCTTCGTCCTGAACATGTTCATCCTGCGGCAAAAGGTCGATGCCCTTTTCCAGGCGCACCACGGCCATGTCCTTGCCGCCCGCAGCGGTGATGCGGTCCAGCCAGGCCTTTTCGAAGGGCACGCCGATGGTCATGTACAGCTTGGCGCTGGCAAGCGCGCGCATCTGGCTGGGCTTCGGCTCGTAGGTGTGCGGGTCGGCACCGGTGGGCACCATCACCGTCACTTCGGCCAGGTCGCCCGCGATGCGCTGGATGAAATACTTCTGCGGCAGGATGCTGACCGCCACCTGCACGGCGGCAGCGGCGCTGGCGGGCGCAACGGCGGGGGTGCCGGGCGCGGCAAGCAGGCCGGACAGCAGGAACAGGAAGAGCAGGGCGGACAGCCCGCACCGCGAGCCCCGGACAAATCCGGCAAATCGGGCAAACCGGAACGGGGTGGCTTTCGCAAGGGCATGGGGAGTGTTCATGGCGCCTCCGGCAATGGAATCCGGGATGAGGGATTGAGAATGCAACTCGGTTGCATTCTGGCATGTAGTCCTCTGGGCGCACGGTGTCAACGTACAGGGACGAAAGAGGCAACAAGGACGGCGGTGGGGCCTGCCCGGTCCCTTCCTGATCCGGGGGCCGGGTCAGCACCCGCCTTCCGGCGCGCGCATTCGGCGCGCGTATCTTCCGCCTCTCCTGCCCCGCCGTCATCCCGCCGCCCCTGTCTCGCTCACCTGCCCGGCATGCCGTCCGGGCGGCGGTGGCGCCCTTGGCGAGCAGGGGGAAATGCAGTATGAACCATCAATTCGGCCCGCGCCCTCCGAGCGCCTAAGGGTGCCGCCGGGCCGTCCATCTTCAGGGACCATCCATGACCATCGAACGCAGGCGGACCCGCGAGGTCCGCATCGGCTCCGTGCGCATCGGGGGGGACAACCCCGTGATGGTGCAGAGCATGGCCAACACCGACACGCGCGACGTGGACGCCACCGTGGCGCAAATCCGCGCGCTGGCCGCCGTGGGGTGCGAGGTGGTGCGCCTTGCCGTGCTGAACGAGGCGGCTGCAGCGGCCATAGGCCCCATTCGCGCCGCATCGCCCGTGCCGCTGGTGGCGGACATCCATTTCGACCACCGCCTGGCCGTGGCCGCGCTGGAAGCGGGCGTGGACGCCCTGCGCATCAACCCCGGCAACATCGGGGGCGAGGCCAACGTGGC
>NZ_VRYY01000073.1 GCF_015731765.1 Nitratidesulfovibrio oxamicus | reverse complement strand
CCTGCGCGGCCCTGGCTGGGCGCAGACCGACGAGTGCCTGCGTGCGGCCCCGCACGTGTACGCCATTGGCGACGTGAATGGCCGCACCCTGCTGGCCCACGCGGCGGACCACCAGGCCCGCTACGCGGTGCGCCACGCCTGCGGCGACACTGCAACGCCGTACGATGCGGGCGTGATGCCCGCGTGCATCTACGGCCATCTGGAAGCAATGCGGGTTGGCCCTACTGCGGAAGAGTTGAAGAATGCGGGTTTTTCCCCCCGTGTTTCGCGCTCTATGCTCATTGCCAATCCCATTGCGCAGGCGTATGGAACGACGCAAGGTTTCATCAAGATAGTCTGGGTTGACGGGCGTATCCGGGGCGTGACCGCCGTGGGCCACGGCGTTTCGCACCTGGTGACGCTGGCTGCCGTGCTTGCAGGAGGGAGCGGCACGGCGCCGGGCTGGACCGCGCATGACGCGGGTTCCGTCATCTTCGCCCACCCGACGCTGGATGAAGCGCTGGAAGCTGCCATGGAGGCTCCGCAAGAGCCTGTGTAACGGCATGCGGCCCGTAAAAAATCGGAAAGATTGTGCCTAAAGCGCAAAATGGTCTTGTCACGACCATACTTTGACGGTAACTTGCACAATATGAAGATAATTCCGGGCTGGAGTTTTTTTCCTGCGTCAACATCAGCTATTTTTTGGAGGCTCCCATGAAAATCTCGAAACTTCTGACTCTGGTCGCGGCGCTGATGCTTGTCTGCGCTGCTCCGGCCTTCGCCGCCGGTCAATCCACCCTTGTGCCCAAGATCGCCAGCTTCGACTTCTTCGTGGACTATTCCGGGTCCATGATGCTGAAGCATGAAACGGTCGGCAAGAACAAGATGGAAATGACCAAGAAGCTGCTTTCGGCCATCAACGCCAAGATCCCGGCGCTGGGCTACGAAGGCGGTCTGCACACTTTCGCCCCCTCGACCGAAATCCAGCCCGTGGCCGCGTGGGACAAGGCGTCCTACGAAAAGGCCATCAAGAAGCTGAACGAAAACGAAGACACCTTCGCCCGCATGACCCCCATGGGCACCGGCCTGCAGAAGGCCACCTATGCCAAGGCCATGAAGCGCAAGGCCGCCATGATCATGGTCAGCGACGGCGAATCCAACCTGGGTTCCGACCCGGTGGCCGAAGCCAAGCTGCTGCTCTCCACCAACCCCGGCCTGTGCCTGCACGTCATCTCCATGGCTGACAAGCCCGCCGGTCAAGCCACCCTTGACGCCATCGCCAAGCTGAACGGCTGCGCCGTCACCGCCAAGGGTCCCGAACTGCTGGCCAACGAAGCCGCCCTCGACAAGTTCGTGCGCGACGTCTTCTACGAAGAAAAGGCCGCTCCCGTCGTTGCCGCTGCCCCCATGGACGAAGTGATCGTGCTGCGCAGCATCCAGTTCGCCCTGAACTCGGCCAAGCTGGACGCCACCGCCACCAGCATCCTGGTGGAAACCGCCTCCATCCTGAAGTCCAAGAAGGGTTCGGTTGAAGTTGCCGGTCATACCTGCAGCCTCGGCACCGACGAATACAACCAGAAGCTGTCCGAAGCCCGCGCCAAGTCGGTCAAGGACTTCCTGGTCAAGCAGGGCGTCGAATCCTCGCGCCTGATCACCAAGGGCTACGGCGAATCCAAGCCCAAGTACGACAACAGCACCGAAGAGACCCGCAAGCTGAACCGCCGGGTCGAACTCTCCTTCATCAAGTAGCACAACGGACCATGAAGGCCCGGTGGGGAAACCCGCCGGGCCTTTCCGCAAACGGAGACGAAGTCGATGAAGCAAGGCCGCATCACATTGGCCGCAAAGGCCCTGACGCTGCCCGTTACCCTGGCCCTGGCCCTTACCGGGGCTGTCTGCGTTTCTCCGGCAGGCGCGGCGGATACCGCCGCACCGCAGGCCCAGCAGGAGAAGAAAGCCCCCGCAAAGTCCCCTGCCAAATCACCGGACAAGACCGCGAAGGCCGCACCGCAAAAGCCCGCCGCAAAGACCACGCAGGTTGCCAAGGTGGCCCCCGCCAAGAAACCCGTGGGCGAAACCATCGAGGAAGTGCACAACAAGCTCGATACCCTGGCCCGGGCCAAGTTGCGCCACATGAACGAAAGCCTGCGCCCCTGCCAGACCCGCAAGGACGTGGTGCACAACGGCAACGAATTCGTGGCCCGCTATCTGGCCGTTGACCCCGACTCGCTCTCCACCGACGTGCACGATGCCCAGGGCCCCGGCGCCAAGTACGTGGGCCTGATCGTCTACCACGAGCAGGAATACGAAAGCCGCGCCGCCACCAAGGACGCTGCCCTCGCTGGCGACTTCTCCGTGGTCAAGGCCCGCCGTGTCACCGAAATCATCCGCTACGACAAGGGCAAGTGGATCGACTGACGGGCACCCCGCCCTCGCCTGCTTTCCGCAGACGCCGTACGCCGCATGGATCCCGCATCCGTGCGGCGTTTGTGTTTGCCCGGCCTGTTTCCGGCGCACGGACATCCCTGCCGCATTCCCCGGCGTCGTCCGCTTTCACGCAACATGCAGCAGTCTGCGGCCCTGCCCGGTGCGCCCTTTCCTGCCGCAGACATCGGCAGCGCCACCATGCGCCGTATGTGCCCTCCCGTAGCGCACGCATGCTTTCGGTACACGCCACGGCATCACTTTTTTTCAGCCCCCCCTTGACGGTTCGGCCTGACGATGTCATAAATGATACCAGAAATCATTACTAACAACTCTTTTCAAAGGAGTCATCGAACATGAGCTGCCCCACTCAGGAATACCCCGCCCTTGCCGCCGTCGGTCGCCCGGTGAAGCCCTTCACCCTTGAAACCTACGATCCCACCGAAGGGGCCTTCGGCCAGGTTTCGCTCGAAAAGCTGCAACAGGACCGCAAGTGGACCGTGCTGGTATTCTACCCCGCCGACTTCACCTTCGTGTGCCCCACCGAACTTGCGGACCTTGCGGAACGCCATGCGGCGCTGAAGGACATGGGCGTGGAAGTGATCTCGGTCTCCACAGACACCAAGTTCGCCCACCTTGCCTGGCGCAATTCCGAACGCCTGCTGGAAAACGTGCGCTACCAGATGGCTGCCGACCCCACGGGCGCGGTGTCGCGCTACTTTGGCGTGTACGATGAAAGTGCGGGCATTGCCCTGCGCGGCACCTTCATCATCAACCCGGAAGGTACCCTGGTGGGGTCCGAGGTGAATTTCTACAACGTGGGCCGCAACGCCGCCGAACTGGTGCGCAAGATGCAGGCCAACAAGCATCTGCGCGACCACCCGGCGGAAGCCTGCCCCGCCCGCTGGGAACCCGGCGCCCGCACCCTGACCCCCTCCGAGAAGCTGGTGGGCAAGGTGTACGAGGATCTGATTCCCTAGTTCTCCGAAACGCCGTACCGCGCGACCATCCGGGCAACTCCATCCGCACGTCCGGAATGGGAACTGACGTCACCCATGCGAAGGGGCGCGACAAACGTCGTGCCCCTTTCTTGCTCCGCCGCACGCGGCAGGCACCAGTCGGACGGCACGACACCGCCGTGCGCCCTTGCCTTGCCCCTGTACCGGCCATAGTTTTCAGGTACCAGGCAGACATGCCTGCATCGGCCCGCATGCCCGCGTCGGTTCAGAATGCCCCCAGGGGCTCAGGCTCACTGATGGGCGCGTGGACGCGCCCGGGAGGTTCTCATGGCCAACCGTCAGGTTTCGGCAGCGGCAACGCACACGCAACAGGATACGGCCAGCGCGCCGCACGGCTTCAGCGAGGTGCTGCTCTCACCGGGTGATTGCAGCGGGTGCGGGGCATGCATGGAACTGGCCCCCGACATAGTCGGCTGGCGCGAAGGTGACGAACGGCCATTTCTGATCAGCGACATGGCCCCGGACGGGGTGCTGACTGAATTGATGGCCTTCTGCCCGGAAGGATGCTTCGAGGACGGCAACGCTCCCTGAGACGCCCCGCGACCAGTCCCGACCATTTGGGCCAGTTACGGAGTTGCGGCCAGTTCCAGGCCGCCCTCGCCGTTTAGCGCCGAAGCCCGAGGTCAGGTTCTGTTGGCTGTCAGCCACGCCCCGATCTGCTCCCGCGTGACATCGGCATCTTCCAGCAGACCCAGCCATTCCAGCCGGGCGACTGCAAGGTTCTCGTCGCGGCAGGCCTGGTCCAGGGCGGCGGCCCGGTGATGCAGGCGTGATGCGCCGATAGTGGCGGACGCCCCTTTCAGGCTGTGGGCAAGACGAGCAAGGTCGGCCAGCCGCCCTTCCCCCAGGGCAGTCTGCATTCTGGCCAAGCGGTCTGCAAAATCGGGCAGAAAGGTGTCGAGAAGCAGCGTGAGGAATTCGCGGTCGCCTTGCAGGCGGTGCAGCACTCCATCAATGTCGAATACGGGAGGGAGAGGGGACTGGCTCATGTGGCACTCGTGACGGCTTGCCGGATCACGCCTCGGCGAACATCGCTCGGGGGATGCGGACGTGGTACCGAAGTTCATCAGCCAGCCTACGGCAACACGCCCCTCGGACGCAAGTGGATACCCTTTGCGGTGGTTACATCATCGGTATTTGAAATGTGAAAACCACCCCCCTGAGGGTGGTTTTCCATGTCGGCACGCACTCTCGGACAGGGCGCGTTCGTGCACCGGCCCAGATCGGGACCGTGCGCCAGACCGGTCACCGCCCCGGCAGCAGGCCCGGCGTCCACGGCAGCAGGCCCGGCGTCTATGGCAGATATTCCACTGGGCTCGGCGGCAACGCCGGGTCAGGCAGGTCGCCCTTGTCCATGCCGCGGCGGAACATGTCGCGCGAGCGCTTCATCTCTTCCAGGGCGTTGGCCTGGGCGGCCTCGCGCGCGTAAATGTCCGCCGCCTGCGGCCCCATGGCCAGTTCGTCGACACGCAGCAGGTCAACGCGCGGACGCACCGCCCGCAGCACCTCGGTCCTGTCCGTACTCCAGCCGGACCACGCGGCGCGGGCCGCATCGCCGTCGCGCGCGGCAATGGCCGCGATGCCCGCCCAGAACCGGGCATACTCCGCCGAGCGCCAATCCTCCGTCAGCGGCACCAGCACGGCACGTGCCCCTGCGTAGTCGCCCTGCCGGTACAGGGCATAGCCGTGACGCACCCCGGCCCGCCAATCGGAAGGATTTTCCGTGGTCACCCGGGCGTAGGCCGTGGCGGCCTCTGCGTACTGCCCCCGCTCCAGCAGGGACGATGCCCGCATGCTTGCGCCGGAACAACCGGACATTGTTGCCGCCGTACCGACAAGGGCCACCAAAAGCGCAACACCGCGCATCCTGTTCATGACGCCTCCCAGGCGGGCTACATGCCGCGCCGGATAAGACCGAACTTCTTCAGCTTGTATTGCAGGGTACGACGACTGATGCCCAGCGCATCGGCCGTGCGTTCCCGGTGCCCGCCATGCACTTCCAGCGCGCGCAGCAAGGCGTCGCGCTCCGCGTCGTCCAGGGAGCCGGGGTATGCTCCCGGAACACCGCCATATCCGCCGGACACAAGGGCGTCGCCCTCACCGGACAAGCCCGCCTCGCCGCGCGGCATGGCGAAAGCGGCGTCCTGCCCCCACCCCCTGCCCTGGCGTTCGAGGGAGCGGTCAACCATGCCCGGCCTGTCGGACATGTCCGGCCTGTCCGGACTGTAGGGCCGCTGGCGGTCCTGTCCCCTGTCCTGTCCCCTGTACTGCCCGCTGTACTGGCCGCTGTACTGGCCACTGTCCGGGCCGCCCCGTTCCCACCGGTCGGGACGATCCGCCAGCACTTGCGCGGGCAGCGAATCTGGCCCCAGGGTATCGGAACGGCTGAGTATCAGCGCCCGCTCCAGCACGTTTTCCAGTTCGCGCACGTTGCCGGGCCAGGAATAGCGCATCAGGGCGTCGAGAAATTCCGGGCTGACGCTGCGGATGCCCTTCTTGTTCTTGCGGCACAACCGTTCCAGCAACCGCCCTGCCAGCGTGGGCAGATCCTCCAGCCGCTCGCGCAGGGGGGGCGAAACCACCTCCAGCACGTTGAGCCGGAAAAAGAGGTCCTCCCGGAATTCGCCAGCCTCCACCGCGCGCTTGAGGTCGCGGTTGGTGGCCGCAATGATGCGCACGTCCACGGGCACCGGGCGTACCGCGCCCAGAGGTTCCACCACGCGCTCCTGCAAGGCGCGCAGCAGCTTGGATTGCAGTTCCAGCGGCAGCTCGCCTATTTCGTCAAGGAACAGCGTGCCGCCGCGCGCCAGTTGGAAGCGCCCCGGCTTGTCGCGCACGGCCCCGGTGAACGCACCCTTCATGTAGCCGAACAGTTCGCTTTCCAGCAGATGGCCGGGCAGGGCTGCACAATTCACCTTCACCAGCGGCTGGTCGGCACGGTTGCTGGCGTCGTGCAGGCCCTGGGCGATGAGCTCCTTGCCGGTGCCCGATTCGCCCATGACCAGGATGGTGGCCTCGCTGGGGCCGGCCTGCCGGATGAAGTCGCGTACCCGGCACATGGCCTGGCTGGCCCCCACGATGGGCGCGGTGGGATCATCATTGCTCAGGCGACGACGCAGGTTCTCGTTCTCTTCCATCAACCTGCCGAAGTCCCAGGCCTTCTCCAGCACAGCCGTCAGTTCCTCGTTGTCGGCGGGCTTGGTCAGGTAGTCGAAGGCGCCCTTCTTCATGGCCACCACGGCGGAACCCACGGTGCCGAAGGCGGTCAGCATGACCACGGGCAGGCCGGGATACATTTCCTGGATGCGGGCCAGGGTTTCCTGTCCGTCCATGCCGGGCATGCGCATGTCCAGCAGCACCACGTTCACGCGGTCCTGGGCCAGCAGTTCCAGGCCTTCCTCGCCGGAACCGGCTTCTTCCACGCTCCAGCCGCTGTCCTCCATGACAGCGCGGACCATCAGGCGGTGGCCGGGTTCGTCGTCGATGACCAGAAGTCGCTTCATCTTGTTTCCTTGGTGATGGCTCTACGAATGCCCGCGCCCGGCATGACGGCGCGGACCATCAGGCGGTGGCCGGGTTCGTCGTCGATGACCGGAAGTCGCTTCATCGTTTGTCCCCGGTTATGTCGATGACCGTATCCGTGGCGGACGGTTCTGTCGTGGATTGTCCGGAAGCGGCATGTCCGAAAGCGGCACGTTCGTGACCGGTCCCGTTCCGGACGTCGCCACCCGGCGCGATGCCGCCGTGGCCCTCGCCCCGGCCTTCCCGGTTGGCCGTGGCCATGTCGAAGGCCGCCGCACCGGGGCAATCGCCCGCCGGTATGTCCGCGCCGTGGTCCAGCGGGTCG
>NZ_VRYY01000072.1 GCF_015731765.1 Nitratidesulfovibrio oxamicus | reverse complement strand
GCCAGCACCTGCCGGGCCGCGTCGGACACCACAAGGTGCACCTGCACGCCGCCGGGCAGGGCGGGCGCGGCGTTGCGCAGCCCGCGCAGCAGGGTGACGGCCAGTGGCATGCCGCTGGCGCCGGATATGCCGACCACGAAGCGTTTCATGAAATCTCCGGAATCATGCCCGCCTCCCTGCGCTGCGTGATGCCGCCGCGCGGTGTGCGCAACCGGTACGACCGGCACGACCGGCACGACCGGCGCAGACCGTGCCCGCTGACGTCCGCAGGCATTCTGTTATGCGGACCGGGCCGATGCCGTGCAGCCGGTGTGGAAGAATCGGACGGACGGCGGTCGGGCGGGAGGGGCGACGCAATGGGGGTGGGTGAGGATGTTTTTATCGAAAATGTGCACGACGCGCCATGCCTGCAAGGCCGTCCGAGACGTTTTTTTTCAAGACCGTCACACATTGGCGGCCATTTACCCGTGTCGGGAAGGACAGGCACGGCAATCCGGAGCCTGCCGGTCGTGTTCGCGCTGCGGCGTGCGTGGCGGGGCATGACGCTGCGGGCACGGTGGGTGCCGGTATCACATATGTCTTGACAGTGCCGGTGGGCAAGCGATAGTTGTCCCGTTTCGCGGGCAATTAGCTCAGATGGATAGAGCGTTGGCCTCCGGAGCCAAAGGCCACAGGTTCGAATCCTGTATTGCCCACCACGCGACCCTTGGGGGCGTTTTCGCATAACGGCGGAAACGCCCCTTTTGCGTGTCCGCTGTTTTTTGCGGCGCCCGCGTGTTTTGCTCCGCGCATTCCCTCTGCGGTCCCTCCGTGCCCCTCCTGTGGTCCCCCTGTCCCACTCTGTGGGTCAGTTTCGCAAAAAAATAACGCTTCGCGCCAAAAAAATTTATCCGTTTTTCCGGACGTAAATGACCGGGCACATTCCTGCATTGATGTGATACATCGCTATTGAATAGCGAGCAGGCACGCCATGTGATGCATGGCAGTGCGCGCCCCCGCGCGGCGCCACGCCCGCAAGCCGCCACGGCACAAGGCAAACGGACCGTGGCAGGTCTTGCCGCCGGGGGGCGCCGCCCCGCTCCGTCGTCCGTTGTGGGCCAGGACATGTCTGGGGCATGCAGCGCGCCAGCTTTCGCGGTGACAAGAGGCTGCGATGGCTTTCCTGCTGCGCATGCGGAACGTCATACCGACAAGATGTAACCCTTGAAAAAGCACTTGAAGGCAAATGGGTGGAGTAAAAACAGTACGTAGCGTTTTATCAAGAGTCAGTATGATGGAGAATGGTGTGGAAAAATGGCACGCATGAATTGTTGTATTCAGGCATAAAGGCAGGATCTGACTACTATGTTTTGCGTATATGAGTGTGCATTTCATTGTATTTCTACTGCGTGAAATACAATAAAGATATTGATTGTATAATCAGTGAATTAGTGTGCGTCCCATATTGCGGAATGGGTATGATTTTTCCTTGAAAATACACGCCATGTCTGAAAAAAAAGATTGGCCTTCCCTTCTTGAAGTCGTTTTTTCCATGGGCTAATGCGACCATCAAGAGCAAGCCCATGGGCTGGGGCCGGTGCAGGCCCTCATCATAATCCGTAAGGGAGGAGTTTCATGAACTGGGTGCAGAATTACGATCCGCTCTCGAACATTCTTTTGTCGGCACTGGTCGCCGCCGTGCCGCTGTATGTTCTTTTCTACATGCTGGCCGTGCGCCGCGCGAAGGGTCACTTCGCCGCCGCCCTCGGCACTTCCGCGGCCGTGCTGCTCGCCATCCTGGTGTGGGGCATGCCCGTGAACCTGGCCATCAATGCAACCCTGTACGGTGCAGCGTACGGGTTGTTCCCCATCGTCTGGATCGTCATCACGGCGGTGTGGATCTACAACATGACCGTTGAGTCCGGCGAATTCGAAATCATCAAGGATTCGCTGGCACGCCTTACCGATGACCGCCGCCTCCAGGCCATCTTCATCGCCTTCGCGTTCGGTTCGTTCATCGAAGGCACCGCAGGCTTCGGCACCCCGGTGGCCATCACCGCCGCCATGCTGGTGGGCCTGGGCTTCAACCCGCTGTACGCCGCGGGTATCTGCCTTATCGCCAACACCGCCCCGGTGGCCTTCGGCGCCATCGGTATTCCGGTCATCGTGGCTGGCCAGGTGTCGGGCCTCGACACCATGCACATCAGCCAGATCGTGGGCCGTCAGCTGCCCTTCCTGTCGATCATCGTGCCCATGTGGCTGTGCGTGACCATGTGCGGCTTCAAGCGTTCGCTCGAAGTGCTGCCCGCCGTGCTCGTGGCTGGCGTGTGCTTTGCCGGTTCGCAGTACGCCTTCTCGAACTTCCACGGCCCGACCCTGCCCGACATCATGTCGGCCATCATCACCATCATCGGCCTCGTGCTGCTGCTGCGCGTGTGGAAGCCTGCCACCACCTGGCACTTCCCCGACGAAACCCCCTCGTCCGTCACCGGCCCTTCGCCCTACTCCTTTGGTGAAATCCTGCGCGCCTGGACGCCTTACATCATCCTGGCCATCATGGTGTTCTTCTGGGGTCTGCCGGAAATCAAGCCCTTCCTCGACGGAGCCCTGGGCGCCGGTTTCACCCCGCTGGCCGCCAAGGGCTTTGCCTGGCCGGGCCTGCACAACGCCATCGAAAAGACCGCGCCCATCGTGGCCGCCAATGCTCCGTACGGCGCCATGTACAAGCTGAACGTCATCTCCGCCGCCGGTACCGCCATCCTGTTCACCGGCCTTGCCGCGGTGCCCATGATGCCCAAGTATGGCTACGGCCAGGCCATTTCCTGCCTGTTCCGCACCATGCATCAGCTGCGCTTCCCCATCCTGACCATCGGCATGATCCTGGGCCTTGCCCAGATCATGAACTACTCCGGCATGAGCTCGACCATGGGCCTCGCCTTCACCAAGACCGGCTGGCTGTTCCCGTTCTTCTCGCCGCTGCTGGGCTGGCTGGGCGTGTTCCTGACCGGTTCGGACACCTCGTCCAACGCGCTGTTCAGTGGTCTGCAGCGCACCACCGCCACCAGCGTGGGCATGGATCCGCACCTGGCCGTTGCCGCCAACTCTTCGGGCGGCGTTACCGGCAAGATGATCTCGCCCCAGTCCATCTCGGTCGCCACCGCGGCCACCAAGATGGTCGGCCAGGAAGGCCAGCTGTTCCGCTTCACCCTGTGGCACTCCGTCGCGATGACCGCGTTCATCTGCGTGCTGACCATGCTCCAGGCCTACCCGCTGAAGTGGATGCTGCCGTAGCGTGACAGGACTTTCGTCCGAAAGCGCGGGGCGGGCATGAATGCTCCCGCCTGCCCCGCGCCCCGCGTGCACCCGCCGGGCGAAAAAAAAGCACCCCCTGGACCTGGTCCGGGGGGTGTCCTTTTTGGGAGGACCAAGCAGGATGACCCTGACGACAGCATGTAGCCGCGCCGGGTGGCGCACGACCGGCGGCGGGAAAAGGGCCGCCCGCCCTTTTTTCGCTGCGCGGGGTATGGGCGTGCGGCCTGCTTGCCGCCCTTGAGCTGCCGAATGATGCCCCCGACAGGACCATCTGTTCCGACAGCTCGCGCACCGCACAGGGGGTGCGTGCCACGCCGTCGACAGACGGTCGGGTGAATGCGCGCGGAAGTTCGTTGGACAAGGGCAAGGCTGACGGGAACGTGAGGACAACGGTGCGCGATGTTCCCGGCTTGCAAGTTGGCACACAGTCAAAATGAGGAGGCGGGAGGGGGAAACGCCGTGGCTGGCGGGGAGAAGCGCGGCAGAGAGGCGGGCATCCGCCCTGGCCTACCAGATGCCGAGGCCGCGCCTGGCGTCGATCCTGCGCAATTCGGCGTATTCCGGGCTGGCGGTCTGCTTCAGGATTTCGCAGGCAAAGCGGATGTACCGTCCCGCATGCAGGGCCTTTTGGCGCTCGCCCAGTTTGTCCAGCGCGTAGAAGCGCTGATAGTGCGAACGCACCGAAGGCTCGTGCCGCAGAAGGTTGTCGGCCTCGGCCAGGACCATGTCCTTGCGGCGCAGGGCCAGCCAGGCCAGCATGGTCAGCCAGCCGGCGCTCCAGCAGTAGCCGTGGGCGTTGCGGTACAGCACGGCGTGCAGCAGGGCCGCGTGGGGCCGCCCGTGGGCCAGGTGGTTTTGCACCGTGGCGTACAGTTGCGCCTCGTCCACGCAGGCGGTGTCCACGTCCAGATGCGGATCATCCCGATAGGGTTGGCCGGTATCCACGGCCCGGCGCAGCCGCAGCGAGCGCTGGTGCGGCAGGGGCCGCCAAGTGGCAGTGGGACGGGTGGCCTGGCGCCAGAACCCCTCCAGCTTGCGCAGATCGCTGAACTCGTGATTGTCGGCGCGGCCCCGGCGCATCTTGGCCTCGTAATCCTGCTGCGACTTGAACAGGTAGTGGTTCAACTGCACGATGTCCGCCGTGAAGGGGGCAAAGGCGCTGGTCACCGGGCTGCCGTGCTCGTCCACGCAGCCGTGCCCGGGCGCGAAGAAGAACTGGTGCGGGTCGCGGGCGCACTCTGTGCGGGCGGGCTGCACAATGCTTTTCACGTGCAGGTTGTCGGGCTCGTTGTCGGTGAAATATTCCGGGTAGTCGTCCAGGACGAGCCCGCCCGGCCTGCCCAGATGCCCGGCGGAGCCGTGGGTAACCCAGTGCACGGCGAGGCCCGCGTGGGCCTCGTACTCGAACAGCAGCAGGCGCGCGTCGGCGTGGTGCTTGAGGATCAGGAATTCATCCGCGTCGATGAAGGCGATCCAGCGCACCTTGCCGCGATAGTCCTGAATGCACTGGGTGTAGCAGGGCATCTGCATGCTCTTGCCCACCACCCGGTACACGTCCACGATGCCGCGTGTTACGTATTCCTGCAGGGTTTCGCGCACGGGGATGGTGCTTTCGTTGTCGTAGAAAATGAATTTTTCGAAGCCGATGGCGTGGTGATAGGCCACGAATTCCGGCAGGGAAAGGTGTTCGTCCTTCACGATGGCGCAAATGGCCGCGTAATGGCTGCATCCCATGCTGTCCGACTCCGATGGCAGGGGGTGTGGCACCGGTGACGTGGCGGGTGCCGTGCTACGGGTGTGCAGGATGCGGGAGCGGGGCGTCAAGCGGGAAGGGCGATGCGGATGATGGGGCGGAAGGCGAAATGCCGAAGCGGTGGGGCCTGTATGCCGGGATCGGGGGGGGGCGACCCGCTTCGGGGGTGAGGTTCTGGACCCTTACCGCCTGCTTGCCGCCAGCATGCCCGCAGCGCCGAACAGGATGGCGGCGGTGGCCTTGTGCTGGACGTGCTCCAGCGACCGGCGCCGCAGCCAGCGGAACACCCGCGCCCCGAACAGGGCGTACGACACCGCGCTGCTGCCCTGGATGACGAAGAAGCTGCCCGCCAGGATGCAGAAGTGCGCGGTGTAGTGGGCGGGCTCGATGAATTGCGGAAAGAGCACGGTGAACACCAGGATGGACTTGGGGTTGGACATGCCCGTGGCAAAGCCCAGGCAGAACTGCCTGCGCGGCGTGGGGGCGTGGCGGGTGCCCGCTTCGTCCCCGGCCATGGGCACGGCGCGCCAGTTCTTCAGGGCCAGCACCATCAGATAAGCCACCCCAACCCATTTGATGCAGTTGAACACCATCACCGAGCCCTGCACGATGGCCCCCAGCCCGAAATACACCACCACCATCTGCACGCAGTAGGCGCACGAACCGCCCAGGATGGCGGGCACGGTACGGGCAAAGCCGTTGCGCACGCTGGTGGACATGGAAAACATGGTCATGGGCCCCGGCGTGTACGCAATGGCCGTCATGAGCAGGAAATAGGTGAACCAGGTGCCGAATGCCATGCTGTTCTCCCTTGTGGAACGCAAAAAGGCGCAGGGGTTACCCTTTCGGATAACCCCTGCGAAATTCTGGTGGAGCTGAGGAGAATTGAACTCCTGACCTCTTGAATGCCATTCAAGCGCTCTCCCAACTGAGCTACAGCCCCAAGCGGAAGTAGGTTCTTGCCCGAAACCCCTCGGGTTGTCAACAGCATTGTGCGCACTTCGCACGAATTGGCCGGATTCCGGGGAATCGTGGAACGCATGGGGCGCGTGGAGTGCGCCGGACTGGCTGAAGGGAGTGGGGCGGGCGGCATGTTCTGGCGAGGCCGGTCGTATGTGGCACTTGTTCATGGTATGCACGGGGTGAGTGGAGGCGCGCGGCGGCTGCCGGATGGCTGTCGGGCGGCAGTTGGTCGATCGGGTAGCTGCCGGGTGCGTTCCTTCCGGTCGGGCGTGTGGCTGTTTGCTGTCCGCATGATGGCGGCTCCGCATCCCGCGTGACCCGGCATTGACGGAAGCGGGCGCGGGTCGTACCACAGCCTCGGGTATTGCGCCCCGGGCGCGGCCAGTGGCGCAAGCCCGTGATGCCGTGCCGCTGCGGCACCCTGTGCCCGGCGCATGTTCCCTTTCCGCAACCCAAGCATCACCGGGAGTCCAGATGCTCGCATACCCCCGCATAGATCCCGTGGCCGTTTCCATCGGCCCGTTGCAGTTCCGCTGGTACGGGCTGATGTACCTGTTCGGCTTCGTCTCCGGCTGGTGGCTGGGCCGCCGCCGCGCGGCGCAGCCCGGCAGCGGCTGGCACCCGCAGCAGGTGGACGACATGGTCACCTGGGCCATCTTCGGCGTGGTGCTGGGGGGACGGCTGGGCTACATCCTGTTCTACGACCTGGCCTACTACGTCAGCCAGCCCGCCGCCATCTTCCAGATCTGGCACGGGGGCATGTCCTTCCACGGCGGGTTGCTGGGGGTGTTGTTCGCGGTGTGGCTGTACGCCCGGCGCGCAGAACGCGAATTCCTGTCCGTGGTGGACTTCGTGGCGCCGCTGATTCCGCCGGGGCTGTTCTTTGGCCGTATCGGCAACTTCATCAACGGCGAGTTGTGGGGCGCGCCCACGACGCTGCCGTGGGCCATGGTGTTTCCCGACGGCGGCCCCTTCCCCCGCCATCCCTCGCAACTGTACGAGGCCGCGCTGGAAGGCGTGGTGCTGTTTGCCGCCGTATGGTGGTTTTCCGGGCGCAAGCGCCCGGTGGGCGCGGTATCCGGCCTGTTCGGCGTGCTGTATGCGATATTCCGCTTTGCCGTCGAATTCGTGCGCGAGCCCGATCCGCAACTGGGCTACCTGGCCTTCGGCTGGCTGACCATGGGGCAGGTGCTGTGCCTGCCGCTGTTCGGCGTGGGGCTGTGGCTGCTGCTGCGCAATCGCGGCGCTGCGGAAGGGCCTGCCGCCAGATAGCGGGGGCGACCACCCTGCGCCCGCTGCGGCGCGGGGCGGG
>NZ_VRYY01000071.1 GCF_015731765.1 Nitratidesulfovibrio oxamicus | reverse complement strand
CGCTGGCCCGGCGTTCCTGCAACGGGGCCGCGCCAGGGTAGCCGCGCGGACACTCGTCGGGACAGCCGGTACGCCAGCCGTCGCAGTCGATGGGGTACACGCAGCCGCCGGTAAGCAGCGAACAGTCGTGCACGGTGACGACCAGAGGGACGGGCGGCAGCGGCGGCGCGCTCTGCCCCGTTCCGCCGGAAACGTCCCCCTGCGCCGACTGCTGGGCCTGACCAGCCTGGACGATGGAGCCGAGGCAGGCCGTCCAATCCAGCGTGGCGTGCAGGTGCAGGGGCATGCCGGGCATAAGGCAGCCGCCCACCCCGGCGGCGGGCACCACGCCGTGCACGGCCCCGCCGCTGGCGAAGCCGTCAGCGGAACCTCCATCGGAACCGTCATCGCTCGAAATATCGCCATCCAGGATTTCGCAGGTCCGGTGCACCACCACGCCGCGCCGGGCAACTCCCCGCGCCAACATGTGCGCCACCCGCGTGGCGCCGCCCCGATGGGAAAGCAGGGTATGAAAATGCAACGCCGCCGGAAGCTCGGTGGTCATACGCCCTCCCCGCCCCCGCGGGGCATGGTGGTTGCCGGAATCGCGCCGGCTGGGGCCTGTCCTGCACCTGCCGCCACGGCTCCCTCCTGCCGGGCAGAAGCCGGACCGGCCTGCGCAACGGGGCCAACGGCTTCCGCCGTGCCGAAAGCTGGCCGCACCCGCTCCAGCAGGTCCTGCTTCAGTGCCCACAGCAGCAGGAAACCGGCAGCCTCGCCGTCCATGCCATCACCAGTCAGCACATCCAGCAACCGGCCAGCGGTCACGGGGCGTCGCGCGGCAAACAGCAGCCGCTGCAACAACATGGGCGGCACCAGCCGCTCCACGCCGGTGTACAGCACGGGAAATTCCTGCTTGCGGTACACGGCCTCGCCCGCGCGGGTCCAGCTCAGTTCCATGGTGCGGTCAAGCTGCGCCGTGGGGTAGCCGCCGAACACCTCTCCGTACGACATGTGCAGCGGGTGGGCGGCCTCGCGCAGGTCGCGCAGGGCATCCGCATCCGCGTCGCCCCCGCATTCAGCACCTGCAACCGCGCCGGAACAGGCCGTGTCGGCATCCGACGCACCGGTAACGTAGCCAGCGTGACCGCCGGGAGCGGGCTGGCGCCACAGCGCCTCCCACAGGTCCAGCCAGCGGGCCACCACGCTGTCCCAGGTGAATTCCGCCAGCACCCGCACCCGCGCGGCAGCCCCCATGCGGGCCCGCAGGTCCGCGTTGGTGGCCAGGCGGGCCACGGCTTCGGCCAGGGCAGGCACGTCCACCACGGTCTGCTGGGCCAACAGCAAGTGGTACTGGCTGTCGAAAAACACCGGCGCCAGCATGTCCACGCCGGGCGTGGCCACCGGTGCCATGGTGGGCACGGTGAACCCGGTTTCGCCGTGCACCACGATGTCGCGGTAGCCGTCGTAGTCGGAAACCACGGCGGGCAACCCGGCGGCCCCGGCTTCCACCAGGGTAAGGCCGAAGGTTTCCTGCATGTTGTCCACGGGAGAGACGAACACGTCCGCCGCCGCGAACAGCGCGGCCCGCTCTGCATCGGAGGGCGAAGGGACAACCCGGATGCGGATGCCCAGCCGCTCGGCCAATTCGGAGATGCGTGCGGGGGTGTCGTCTCCGGGCTTCACGAACCCGGCCACCACCAGCAGGTAGCCGCCATGGGCCAGCCCCAGCCCTTCGGCGCGCTGCAAGGCGCGCAGCAGGGGCAGCAGGTCCATCTTGGAATAGTGGGCGATACGGGCGAACACCAGCAGCACCGGCTCTGCGTCCACGCCCAGCCGCTGGCGCATGCCTGCCCGCAACGCCGCCCCGCCCTGCCGCCCACCTTGAGGATGCAAGGCGCCGGAGGCCGCGTTCAGGACGACCGCATCCACGCCCAGGGGTATGCGCTCCACATGCGGCGCGGGGTATGCCTCCTCGTCCAGGCCGTAGGCGCGGCGCAACTGTTCGAACATGCGCAGCACCACGCCCTGCCCCGCCGTGGATGTGGCCACCACCGCATCGCGCGCGGTGGTGCCCGGCCACAGATGGGCCAGGAACCGCGAAGGATAGCGGGCATAACTGAGCGAATGGGTAACCCCGGTCACCGGAAACAGCACGGGGGCATGCGCGTTGCGCAACCGGGCCACGTGAGGCTGGTCGGTGACGCTGTCCGACAGATGAAAGCAGTGGTAGGGCTTGCGCGCCAGCATCCAGGCCAGGTCGTTGCGGGTGGACACCCGGAACCCGT
Organism: Nitratidesulfovibrio oxamicus; assembly: GCF_015731765.1. Taxonomy (GTDB): domain Bacteria; phylum Desulfobacterota; class Desulfovibrionia; order Desulfovibrionales; family Desulfovibrionaceae; genus Cupidesulfovibrio; species Cupidesulfovibrio oxamicus. The sequence continues at coordinate 5,126 of NZ_VRYY01000071.1, read as the reverse complement.
TGCGCGCGACGATGGCCGGAAATTCCTCGCGCAAGCGGGTTTCCGTGGTTTTGGCCACGTCCAGCCCCGGCAGGAAGAAATGATACTCGGGAAACGGGTCGGCCCGCAGCAGCGCCCGCATGAAGCCCGCATTGGCCACGGGACGGCCCATGATCTCGCCGGATTCAAGGAAGGGGTGCAGGGTGCCCCAGGCGCGTTTGGTGCTCATGGTGCAGCAAAGACACAACTTGTCGAGGCTGTCAAACCGTTCCGGACACCACGCCCGGCCTTCTGCCCGCGCCCCGGCCAGTCCTGGCCCGCCTGCTGCCGCTCGGCTCCCCATACCCGCCCCGACGCCACGCACGGACCACGCCAGGTCAACTCCCGATCACCCCCGGCAAAGCTTGCCGCCGCGGCCATCCTTTCCCCCGCACCGGCCTGAACGGCCCCTGCCAGCCCGGCATCACCGGCAACATGGACCAATTCTTGCTTTCATCCTGTGCAACGTCGCGTTTCCGACGCCTGCCGCCCTGACGCCGCAACCGGCGCGGGCCGCGCACATTACCTTGTCCTACGCCGCAAACCCCTGGGGGGGGAGACCGGACCATGAAGAAGACACCGCAACACACCATGTGGACCATGGGCCTTTCCGAGGCCGATGCGGGACTGCTGGCCGCCCACGCGGGCAGCGACTACCGCATCATAGCCCTGCCTCCGGGGCGTGCCCCGTCCTCCCTTGAAATGGAGCGCGACGACCCCTGCCTGTTCTGGCTCACGTCCGAAGCATGGACCGCCATCGCCAGCCAGCGCGAAGGCAAGTCGCAGCATCTCGACCTTGTCCCGCGCGTGCTGGTGCTGGAACCCGGCTACTCGCGCGAGGAAATAGAACGGGCGCTGGACAGCAGCTTCACCGATGTCATCAAGCCGCCGCTCACCCGCGCCCGCGTGCTGGACGTGCTGCGCCGGGCGGTGGAAACCCGCAACCTGTACCACGACATCCTGCGCATGACGCGCGAGATATTCCTTGAGCGCGAAATGCTGGCCCGCAAGAACGACACCCTGTCGTTCCTGGTAACCTTTCTGACGCGGACCACCGAAAGCCTGGACCCGGCGGAAATCCTGGGCAAGGTGCGCGAAGCCCTTTCGCTGCTGCTGCCGGTAGCGGCGGTGCACGGCATCTTCTGGCCTCCGGCGCCGGGGGGAGGCGCGCTGGAAGCGGAACTGTTCGTGGCAACCACACCCGACTGCCCGGTGAACGTGCAATGGGTTGACCTGCTTCTTGAATCGGCGCGGCGCCTGGGCAACGCGCCCGTGGCGGGCTACCGCGTCACCCATGTGCCCGGAATGGCCGAACTGCTCGACCCCGCAGGCTGCGCCGTGGAGCATGGACAGCCCCCCGTGCCCGGACGGGTGATACTGATGCCCCTGCGTACCGGCACCGAAGCCCTGGGGGCGCTGGCCATCCTTACCGACGGCACCCAGACCATAGGCAAGGACCAGGCCCAGGCACTGGATTCGGCCATGAAGCACCTTGCCCTGGCGCTGAAAAACGCCATGGTCTACCGCGAGGTGAAGTTGCAGGCCGACCACGACGCCCTTACCCGGCTGCACAACCGCCGCAGCCTGGACGAAAGGCTGCGCACCGAATTCGAACGGCACCGCCGCTACGGCCACACCATGAGTCTGCTGCTGCTGGACCTGGACCACTTCAAGGCCATCAACGACACCTATGGCCACCTTGCGGGCGATGCGGTGCTGCGCGAACTGGCCGACGTGCTGGGCAGTTCCATCCGCACCACGGACTTTGCGGCCCGCTACGGCGGCGAAGAATTCGTGGTCATCCTGCCGCACACGGACGAGGCGCAGGGCCACATGCTGGCCGAGCGGCTGCGCCATCGCATCGAACAGTGCCGGGTGCAGCACCACGGGGTGCAGCTTTCGGCCACGGTGAGCATCGGCGTGGCGGGCTTTCGCCCAGGCGCCTTCGCCAACGTGGAGGAACTGGTGCGCGAGGCCGACAGGGCGCTGTACCTGGCCAAGGCCAATGGCCGCAACGTGGTGTGCACCATGTCCGACTGCTACGACGCCAAGGCCACCGGATAGCCGGGGCAGATCACGAAAAAAAGAGGCGGGGCGCTCCGAAAGGGGCGCCCCGCCTGCGTTGGATCCGCTACCGCCCGAACCGTGCCGCTCCCATGCCGTGGCATTGCGCCCGCCGTTCCATCGAAAGGCCGTATCGCTCGCAGCTTCAATCTCCCCTGCCGATCCGGCCTTTGCACGGCCCGTCAGGCCACCGCGTCGCCAGTTGTGCGCGGCGGGATGGCTGACAGCGCAAGTTCTCCGTCGTCCCGGGCCTGCCGCAGGCGTGCCACCACGTGTCCGGCAACCATGGCGGTAAACCGGAGGCAGGCCTGCATGTCGGTCTGTTCACCAAAGACATGCAGCAAATCATCACAGCGAATGCTGCCGTGCGCGGCCAGCGCATCCTCGCACACCGTGCTGCCAGCCGCGCCGCAAGGACCAGCCGGCTCCGGGCTGTTCGCGTCCGCACAGTGCCCCCATGGCCAGCACGCCCCCTGCCACGGCCCCCACATTTCCTCCCTGCACCGGCCCACGCCGCCCCCGAAGGCGGTGACCAGCCGTACCTGTTCCGGCACATCAAGGCCGAATGCCCGCGTAACGACCAGAAAAACGGCTTCGGCGCAATTGAAACCGGCCTTGAAAATCTCTTGGCCTGCTCCCGCGGTGCGTCGGTTTCCCTGAACGTCGCCTCCTGTTCCCTGCGTTTTCCGGTGCCTTGCACCGTCATTAAATATCTAATGCGCCGCATGCGCGTTGCTCAAAATCGAATCCAGCGATACCTTTCGATGCGGTCAATCGCGGTTTCCGAACGATCAAGAGGACGGACATGGAACTACGCGACCTCAGAACCTTTGCGGCAGTGGCGCGCCTGCTCAGCTTCCATCGGGCGGCGGCGGAGCTGAACGCCGCGCAATCCACGGTTTCCGCGCGCATCGCCGCGCTGGAAACGGAACTGGGCGTCCGGCTGTTCGAACGGCTGGGCCGCCGCGTGGCCCTGACGGAAGCGGGCGAGCGGCTGGTACAGTACGCGGCCAAGCTCATCGACGTGGAAGACGAGGCCAGGGCCTGGGTTACCGGAGAATCGCGGCTGCGCGGCCTGCTTACGGTGCGCGTGCCGGAATCGCTGTGTGCGTACCGCCTGCCGCCGGTCATCGCCGCGTTTCGCCGCCGCCACCCGGAAGTGGCCCTGCACCTGACCGCATGCACCCTGAACGGGCTTGAAAAGGACCTGCGCCAGGGCATCACCGACCTGGCCTTCGTCATGGCCGACAGCGTGCGCGGCGGCGACCTGAACGTGGAAGCCCTGGGCATGGAACCGCTGGTGCTGGTGGCCGCGCCGCATCACCCACTGGCCACGCGCGAACGCGTCACCGCCCGCGACCTGCACGGCGTCACGCTGGTGCTGTCCACGGCGGATTGCGCCTACCGCACGGTGATCGAGGAAGCCCTGGCAGCCGAAGGCGTGCAGCCCGCCGCCGGGCTGGAATTTTCCAGCGCGTCGGCCCTGCGCGGCTGCGTGGCATCCGGCGTGGGGATTACCCTGCTGCCCGAGGCCGCCGTGCGCGACGAACTGCGCGCGGGTACCCTGCGCGCGCTGGCCTGGGCGGACCAACCCTTTGAAACGGCGGTGCTCATGGTGCGCCACCGGGGCAAGTGGGTGTCTCCGTACATGGACACCTTCATGGAGCTGTGCCGCGCCGCCTGTGCGGGCGCCGCCGGGACCAAGGCCCGCCCGGAGGCCGTCTGGGACTTCCCCTGCCCCATGGCAGACGTGGCCACCATTCTGGAGCCGCCCAAATCCGCCGCCAATGCCAAGGAGCGTCCGGACAGCACAGGACAGCCAGCCTTGACGGACGCCGTGGAGTCGCCACCCGTTCCGTCCGTACCCGATGCACCCGATGCGCCTGATGTGTCTGACACGCCTGATGCGCCCGATGCGTCTGACACGCCCGATACGGCTGACACTTCCGATACGCCCGATACGCCGGACATGCCGGATGGCGAACAGTTGCTCCCTCTTACGAAAGTCAGCCCCGAGCACGCGCCGGAACAGCCAGTCGATCTGGCGGACAACCTTCTTGCTGACGAACCGGACGAGCTTGCGCCAGACGAACTTGCGCCAGACGAGCTTGCGCCGGACGCGCTTGTGCCAAAGAAACTGACACCGGACGAACTGACACCGGACGACGAACCGGGTGGCCTCATGAATGGGCAACCTGATTCCAGCGCCGTACCGTGGGCCGATTCCTGGGCCGGACAGGAGTTCATGGACGATGCGGACATCGGCCCGGAAACGGTCTGGGGCAGCCTGCCGGACATGGCACCCGAAATGGACACGGACATGGCACCGGGGATGGCGCCCGAGGCGTTGCTGGACACGATGTCCGAGATGTCATCTGGAATCCTGCCAGAATCCTACAGGGATCTGCCATGGCAAGACCTGGGCGATTGCAGCTGTTTTGACCCGACCGATGGCCCCTGCGCCAGTGAGGATGCCGGGCCGGACACCAGCGGGGCTTACGGGCCGGACAGTGGTATGGACATGCCCCAGCACACCCCGGAATCGTTGTCACTGGCAGACGACGAGGCCGAACCGGCACCACGCGCCGTGCCCCCTGCGGCCAGCATGCCCCCGGAGATCCACCAGCCGTCGCTGTGGGATATGCCGGCAACTTCCGGCCAGCCACCGGTATCAGCAGCGCCCGCCCCAGAAGCGAGCGGGACGGAGGGAACGGAGGCACCGCCCGCGCCCCATGGACAGGCACAACAAAACGAGCAGGCCGCCCACATGCGCGAACACGCTCGCCCCGCCCCGGCGGAACGCGCGGCAGATTCCGCCCCAGAGCCTTCCCAGGAAGCGCAGCAGTGGCTGTCGCTGCTGCCACCAAAACGCTGAGGAGCCCCAGCGTTCCGCACCGCCGGAAACAAGGACCACCCCATCCCCCTGTGCCGCCCGCATCCAGCGGACGGCGCACGCCGCATGCCGGGCGGGCGGGCGGCATGGTTCGACCAGACGCACGCCGTGCCTCGGACGGGCGCCATCATGCTTGGCCCGGGCGTGCGGT
>NZ_VRYY01000070.1 GCF_015731765.1 Nitratidesulfovibrio oxamicus | reverse complement strand
GCGGCTCGCCGGCGGAGGCAAAGGGAAGCCCAGTGGGCAGGCCGTCGCGCGCCATGGCGGGCGGTGCCGGTGCGGGGCCGCCGGTCTGTCCGTCTGCGTGTCCGTCTGTCGCGTCCGGGGTATCCTGTGCGGGGGCCATGGCCGTGCCAGCAACAATGCCAGACGGCCCGGCAGCGTCGGGTTGCCCGGTCTGACACAAAGGGGCGCACGCGGCCAGCAGTGCGCACAGCGCGATGCTGAGCAGGCAACAGCACACCCACGCCGCGGTCCCGTGCGGGCGCGGCTGGGTGAAACGGGAAAGGGGTGTCGGATGCGGGCGAAGCGTCGGGGCGGCGGCACGGAGAGCCCGTGCCGCCGTGCCGTCAGGCGATGACTGCGAGGGCATCGCCTAATCGTTGAGGAATTCTTTCAGTTCCTTCCCGGCGCGGAAGAAGGGCAGACGTTTGGGCTGGACGACGACCATGTCGCCGGTCTTGGGGTTGCGACCGGAATAGCCGCCGTAGTCCTTGACCTTGAAGCTGCCGAAACCGCGGATTTCCACGCGGTCGCCATCGGCCAGCGCTTCCTTCATGTTGTCCACGAAGGTGTTCACGACCATGGCGGCTTCCTCGATGGGGATGTTCGTCTCTTCGGACAGCGTCTTGATGAGTTCGCTCTTGTTCATGGAATCCTCCGTGGTGCGGCGGTGCGATGGGGGCGGTTCGTTCCGCCCCGGATGACGTAGCCTGTAGCGTGCGATGCGTGGCGTGGTGCCTGCCGCCGGATGCGCTGAAGCCTTGCCAGGACGGCCCTACCACGGGGGGGTAGGGTGGGGTTCCGTGGCAATTCCAAAGACCATGGACGCACTATGGCCGAAGATGGTCAAGGTTTCAAGGGGTTAATACGCCTCATCCGAAAGTGCGCGCAACGGGTGCCTGTCTGCCAGTTCGGGCAGCAGGGCGGCACGCATGCGTTGCAGCTTGACCGCGATGGAGAAAAGGTCTTGTGCCGCAGGCGATTGCGGGGCAACGCGCATCAACGGCTTCTGCTTGCGCACCGCGTCGGGCAGGGCCTTGTCCAGGCGCACGCCGCCAAGGAATTGCGGTTCGATGTCCAGGAACTTGCGGCAGGCGGCGGCGAGCCGCTCGAAGGTCTGGGTTTCTTCCTTGCGCGATTCCGCCTGGTTGACGATGACGAAGAAGTCGCGCACGCCGTGCTGGGTGGAAAGCACCTTCATCAGCGCATAACTGTCGGTGAGCGAGGTGGGTTCCGGCGTCACGATGACGATGCGCAACTGGGTCATGGCGGCGAAGGCCAGCACCGTGGGGTTGATGCCCGCGCCAAGGTCCAGGAACAGGAAGTCGTAGTTGGAGAACAACGGCTCCAGCTTGCGCACCAGCAGGGCGCGCATGTCGCCGTCCATCTCCACCAGTTCGGGCACGCCCGAAGCCGCGGGCAGGAAGTCGAAGCCGCCCTGTTCGATGGGCACGGCGATGTCGCGGGGGGCGGCGTCGCTGTCCAGAAGATCCTGCATGTTTTTGTCCGGGGCAATGCCCAGCAGCACATCCAGGTTGGCCAGCCCGAGGTCGCAGTCCATGAGCAGCAGGGGGTGCCCGCCGCGGTACAGGCAATAGCCGAGGTTGAGGGCGATGTTGGTCTTGCCCACGCCCCCCTTGCCGCTGAGTATGGAAACGCTGAGTGTGGTGTTCTGCGTCATGTTTCGTCCGTTGATGCGGCCCGTGGGGAGTCAAATTGCCCTAGGGGCTGTCTCCCAATTAGGATTTTTGTTCGTTGGCAAGGAAAATGAGCCTGCCATGAGGGAGTATACTCTTATTGTATTCGACCGACATGGCAGGCGAAGTTTGACGCAGCCAACGGGCAAAAGGACAATTTGGAGGCAGCCCCTAGTCGTCGTTGCCCGAAAAAAGAAACTGCTTCTCATCCGACTGCACCATGGTCGAGCGGTCGTAGTCGGGTACGCCCGGCAGCCGGTGCACCCGCACGCGGGCCTTGCCCGCAGCCTTGGCCTCGTACAGGGCCTTGTCCGCCCGGTCCAGCAGTTCTTCGGCCCGGCACACCGTGGCGCCCTTGCACCCGGCGATGCCCGCCGAAAAGCTGACCCGAAAGGTTTCGTCCCGGCACTCGAAAGTTTCGTCGCGCAGGTCCTGCAGCAGCCGCTCCAGCAGGGCCTGGGCGCGCATGGGCGAGGCGCCCGGCAGCAGCAGCACGAATTCCTCGCCGCCGATGCGGGCCGCCACGTCGTAGGCGCGGGTGGCGTCGCGCAGCAGGTCGGCCATGCGCCGCAGCACCAGGTCGCCGCAGGCGTGGCCCCACCTGTCGTTGACTCGCTTGAAGTCGTCCAGGTCCAGCATGGCCAGGCAGAGTTCCGCCCCGCCCCGGAGCACCCGTTGCAGTTCCAGTTCCACCTGACGCAGGAAGGCCCGGCGGTTCATCAGGTCGGTGAGGGGGTCGTGGTCGCGCTGGTGCGCCAGCTCTTCCACGGCTTTTTGCAGTTCGCGCAGGTTGAAGTTGGTGCTCTTGTCCAGATCGATGGCGAACCACTGGCGCAGGCCATGTTCCTCGGCCAGGGTCAGCCAGCGGTGCCGGGTCATGCCGGGAAACAGACGGGCCACGGCCAGCAGGGGGCCGTCGGCGGGCTGTTCCGCACTGGCGGGCGTGGTGCGTGCGGCTTCTTCGGCCAGCGCACGGCGCAGGGCGTCCAGTTCGCCCAGCAACTGGGCGGAATCGCCGGGTGCTTCCACCTTGGCAGGGCCGGTGGAGCCAGTGGAACTGGCGGAACCCGTGGAACCCGCAGGCCCGGCAGGGCTGGCGGAATGGTCGGCGTCAGTTGGTTTTCTGGCCATGGAGGTACAGCAGATAGTCCCGCAGGAGCTGATCGATGCGGCCGTCCAGCACGGCCTCGACGTCGCCAATTTCCGTATTGGTGCGGTGGTCCTTCACAAGTCGGTACGGTTGCAGCGTGTAGGTGCGAATCTGGCTGCCGAAGCCGATGGCGTCCTTGCCCGCGTACTGGGCCTTTTTCTCTTCTTCCAGCTTGCGCAGTTCCAGTTCGTACAGGCGGGCGCGCAGGATCTGCATGGCCGTGTCGCGGTTGCTGTGCTGCGACTTTTCGTTCTGGCACTGGGCGGAAATGCCCGTGGGCAAGTGCGTGATGCGCACGGCGGAACTGGTGGTGTTCACGCTCTGGCCGCCGGGGCCGCTGGAGCGGAAGATGTCGATGCGCAGGTCCGTTTCCTTGATGTCCACGGTGATTTCCTGGCCCACGTCGGGGATCACGTCCACCGAGGCGAACGAGGTGTGCCGCCTGCCGGACGAGTCGAACGGCGAAATGCGGATGAGCCGGTGGATGCCCTTTTCGCCCTTGAGCAGGCCATAGGCGTTGGGCCCGGCCATGCGCAGGGTGACGCTTTTCACGCCTGCCTCGTCGCCCGCCAGGTAGTCCAGGTATTCGGCCTTCATGTCGTGGGTGTCGGCCCAGCGCAGGTACATGCGCACCAGCATCTCGGCCCAGTCCTGGGCCTCTGTGCCGCCTGCGCCGGGGTGGATTTCCACGATGGCGGGCATGCGGTCTTCCTTGCCGGAGAGGAGCATGTTCATCTCCGTCTCCTGCAGCAGGGTTTCCAGCGCGGTCACCTGTTCGGCCAGCGACTCCAGGGCCTCTTGCCCCGGTTCGCCCGCCGCTTCTTCTTCCTCGGCCAGGGTCAGCCATTCGGTGACGTCGCGGCGGCTGGTTTCCAACCGTTCGAGGCGCGTTATCTCGCCTTCGAGCTGGCTTTTTTCCTGCAGGACCGGGGTGAGTTTTTCGGGGTTGTTCCAGGCGTCGGGGCTGGAAAGCTGGCGCTCGATTTCGTCGAGGCGGTTGCGGTTGCCCGCAAGGTCAAAGACGCCCCCAGAGGGAGGCGTACTGGTCGATGAGGGCGGCGCTGCGCGCGCGCAATTCGGCAAGCTGAAGCATGTGGATGGTATGTCTGTTTGCGGGGTTGTGCGTGGGGAGTGTTCTAGGAACGGCGTGCGGGCCACAGCAACGCAAGGACGGCCAGCCCCAGGGCCACGGGCCACACCAGATGCTGCACCCGGTGGAACACGGTGGTTTCCGTGCGGGCCGTGGCCATGCCGCTGATCACCTCTGCCCGGAACAGGCCGCCGCGTTCGGCGATGCGCCCGTGCGGGTCGATGATGGCGGAAATGCCGGTATTGGTGCCGCGCAGCACGTAGCGGCCCTGTTCCACTGCTCGCAGCACCGAAAGCTGCAGGTGCTGTTCCGGGGCCGATGTGGTGCCGAACCACGCATCGTTGCTGATGTTGACCAGAACACTGGCACCGTCGGCCACGCGCTGTTGGGCCAGTTCCGGGAAAATAGTTTCATAGCAAATGAGTATGCCCAGCGCAAGGTTGCCAAGGCGCAGCGGGGCCACGGCGGTGCCGGGGGTGAAGTCGCCCACGCCCTGCATCAGGGTTTCCAGAAAGGGCATGTCGAGGCCGGGGGGGGCGTATTCGCCGAAGGGGACAAGGTGCTCCTTGTCGTAGTGCCCGGCATCGCGGCCGTTTGCGTCCACCAGCATGGCGCGGTTGTACAGCAGGTAGCCCCGCTTCACCGGCGCATTGACGTAGCCCGGCGTGCCCACCAGCACCGGGGTGCGGCTGGCGGCGGCAAAGCCCCGGACGGCCGGGCCGAATTCCTTGTGCTCCTGAAAGTAGAAGGGCATGGCCGTTTCCGGCCACACGATCAGGGCCGGGTGCACGGCGGTGACGGCGTCCTTGCTCAGGGCAAGGTAGCGGTCCACCGTGGAACGCTGGAAGGCGGCCTCCCACTTCTGGTCCTGGTCGATGTTGCCCTGCACCAGCGCCACCCGGAACGATTCGCCGTCCTTGGGCAGGCCTCGCGACAGGATGTAGGCGCCATGCCCCACCAGGCCGAAGGCAACCAGCGAGGCCCCCAGCGCGCAGGCCAGCGTCTGGGCCAGGGACGACGGCGAAACCGACCGCCGTACGCCGGGGCAGCGGGGGCCGCATTCCGGGGCGATGGCCCCCATGGTCCAGCACACCACGGCTACCAGCAGGCCGGACAGGCCGTACGCGCCCACCAGCGCAGCCCCCTGTATGGCCACCGGCCACGGGGCAAAGGCGCCTGACAGGGCAAGCCAGGGGAACCCGGTCAGGAACGCGCCGCGCAGCATTTCCAGCAGCAGCCAGGCGCAGCCCAGGAACAGCCCGCGCCGGAACGCCCCCAGACGGTCGCGCGTCAGGTGCGCCAACAGGCAGAAAAGTCCGCCGTACAGCCCCACGTAAGCGCCGATGGCCACGGCGCAGGGCACGGCCAGCACCCACGGCAACTGACCGTATTCGTGCACGGGCAGGGCCAGCCAGTACAGGCAGGCCGAGGCCCCGACGATGCCCGTAATCCAGCCCAGGCGAAAGGCGGGCCAGCGGCCCGATGCGCCAAGGCCCAGCAGCAGCAGGGCCAGGGGATAGGCAAGGGCGAGCAGCGGCAGTTGGGCCAGTGGATTGGGAAAGCCGAGCCACAGCCCGGCGGCGCCGAGAAGGATGCAGAGTGAGTTGCGCATGCGAGGAGGTGAAACCCCCGGTGGGGGAAAAGTCAAGTACGGCGCGGTTACGGATGCGTTGCGGGTAATCGCGCGGGGAGCGTTCCGGCCCCGGAATGCCGGGGTGAAGAGCAACAGGGCGGATGCCCGAAGACGTCAGGGCGCGCAACCCGCATGCCGGGGGGCATGCGGGAACGGCGGCGAAGGAAGCCGTAAACAAGCGGCCTAGCCGCATTGGAGAGGGATGCCGTGTGCGTGTTCCCGTGTCCGGGTCAGGCTGCGTCCAGCGGCCCCACGCGCACGGTACGGATCTGCTTGGCGTCGGCCTCGGCTACCTCGAAGCGGCGTCCGGCAAGGTCGAACGTCTCGCCCGCCTGGGGCACATGGCCCGCCAGCATGCTGAGATAGCCGCCGATGGTGTCCACCTCGTCCGAATCCAGGCTGATGCCCAGTTCTTCCAGGTCTTCCAGCAGGGCGCGCCCGGAAAGCTGGTAGTTTTCGCCGTCAAGGACCACGATGTCCTCGTCGCGCGGGGCATCGTGCTCGTCCTCGATGTCGCCCACGATGAGTTCCAGCACGTCTTCGATGGTGACGAGGCCGGAAGTGCCGCCGTACTCGTCGAGCACGATGGCCATGTGGTTCTTGCGACCACGAAATTCCTGGAGCAGTTCGTAGACGTTCTTGGTCTCCGGCACGAAGTACGGCTCGCGCATCAGCTCGGCCACCGGGGTTGCGCACCCGGTGGGGTCGACGAAGCAGCGCAGCAGATCCTTGGCGTAGACCACGCCCACGATGTTGTCGCGGTTTTCACGGTAGATGGGGATGCGGGAATGCCCGGATGCGACGATGCGCTCGATGACCTCTCCGAGGGAGTTGTCCACTTCCACGCAGTCGATGTCGGTGCGGGGGGTCATGATGTCCTGGACCTGCGTGTCGTCAAGGCTCAGGATGTTCAGCAGCATCGAGCCTTCTTCGGCGTCAAGTTCGCCGTCTTCGCGGGCTTCGATGATGGCCTGCTCCACCGTGTCGCCGGTGCGGTTCTGGAACAGCCGCGTGATGCGCGACCAGATGGGACTGCCCGATTCTCCGTCCAAGGGGGGCTCCTGTGTTGTGGTGACGTCGCCGTGGGGCGGGGCGGGATTCGCCACCGGCGGCTGGCGGGGTGCCGTCGCACGCGGGTACGTGGGCTGGCCGGGGCCTGCATGGCCGTGCATCGTCGATTTGGACACGCCGAACATGTCCGGGGCAAACCTGCATCAACCCGGACAGGATCGGGTCCGGTCCTGAACGAATCCGGGACGAATCCAGAACAAGCCCGGGGGCCGGGCGCTTGCGGTCCGCACTCACACTACATCGCTCCCGCTTTCCCTGTAAAGCTCAAGGTGGCGGCGTATCACCCAGTTGCCCAGCGGTTCAACCTCTCCCTCGTCGGACAGGGGTTTCCAGTCGGCCATGTGGGGGGCGGTGTCGCGGGCCTGGCCCCAGGCGAGCACCTGAAGGCCCAGTTCCACGTCGCGCGTTTCGAAGGCCACGAAGCGGTTCTGGATGCGGCATTGCAACCAGAAGCCCTGGCTGCGGTCATGTTGGGGGTCGTACAGTTCCAGCAGGGCGGCCAGACGCCCCCCGATGTCCAGGTTCATGCCTCGCGCCGTGGCGGAGCGGGCCGTGGCGCGCGGCACCAGCAGGCGCAGCCCGCCGCCGGATAGGTTCAGCAGGGCCACGGGCAGGGCGCGGCTGATGTCCGGAAAGAGCGGTGTTGCGATGTCGTCGTTGTGAGCGTCCCCGCAGGTGGGGGTGGCAGGGGCTGCGGCCTTGCCCGATTCGTGGACCGGCGCTGCGCCCGTGCCGTGGGCGGTGGATTCGCCCGCGGCGGCATCGTCCGTGGGAACGGGTGCGGCGTGCGCGGTAAAGCTGTTCAGGCTGGCGGCATCGGGCAGGGCCAGCAACGGCGTGCCC
>NZ_VRYY01000069.1 GCF_015731765.1 Nitratidesulfovibrio oxamicus | reverse complement strand
CGGCCTGTTCGGCCAGCAGGCGCACGTTGCGCGCCCCGGCCAGCGCGGCCACCCGGAACAGGCCGGGATGCGCCTCGATGATCTTCAGCGCGCTGGTGCCGATGGAACCGGTGCTGCCCAGCAGGGCCACCGTGCGCGGCGCGGCGTCTTCCCATGCCCGGTCCGGCATGCGCGAAATATAGCGGATCATCCCGTGTTCTTCCCTTTCCGCCGTGCTGGCGGGGCTACACCTGCGGGGTTTGCGAGGGCTGGGTGGGCTGCGCGGTCCGTGAAGCTGGGGAGGCCAGGGGGCCCTGCGCCGCAAGTTCGCGGCCAAGCGTGGTCATGAGGTCGAACAGCAGGCGGATGTCGGCCTCGGAGGTGCGGTGGTTGGCCACGCACAGGCGCACCCCGGCCCTGCCGCGCACCATGGCCGGGGTCAGGAATCCTTCGCCCGATGCCTCCAGCCGTTCCAGCAGGCGCACCTGCAAGCGGTCCACCTGTTCCTCGGTCCAGCCGTCGCCCTGCGGCACGTAGCGTGCGCAGGCGATGGACAGTTGCACCGGGGCCAGCACCCGCCATTCCGGCGAGGCGGCGCACAGGTCGCGGAAGTGCCGGGCCAGTTCCATGTTGCGCGTCACGATGCGCCGCAGCCGCTCGCGCCCGTACGTGCGGAAGGCAAACCATACCTTCAGCGCGCGGTTGGCGCGGCTGAGGATGAAGGTGGTGTTCTTGAGGTCGTGCGGATTTTCCTCGCCCAGGTACGAGGCGCGCGCCCGGAACGTGGCGATCTGTTGCGCCTTGCTGCGGAACAGCGTCACCCCGCACTCAAGCGGGATGAAGAACCATTTGTGCGGGTCCACGCAGATGGAGTCCGCCCGGTGGATGCCCGCCAGCAGCGCCCGGCCCTCGTCCGTAAGCATGGCCGCGCCCCCGTAGGCCGCGTCAACATGGAACCACAAACCTTCGGCGGCGCATATGTCGGCAATCTCCGGCAGCGGGTCCACCGCGCCGGTGGTCACCGAACCCGCCTGGGCCACCACGCAGAACGGCGCAAGGCCTGCCGCCCTGTCTGCGGCGATGGCCGCGCGCAGGGCCGCCACGTCCATGCGGTTGTCCGTACCGGAAGGGATGGCGCGCACGTTGTCCGCACCCAGTCCCAGCAGCACCGCGGAACGCTCTATGGACATGTGCCCCTGGTCGGAAACGTACAGCACCGGGGTGCGCCCGATACCCGCAAGGCCCTTGGTGGCCGCTTCCGGAAAGTGCGTGTGGCGCGCCACGGTCAGCCCCATCAGGTTGGCCATGGTGCCGCCGGACACGATGGTGCCGCCCGGGCCGTCCATGCCCTCGTCAGCCGCCTGCGGCAGGCCGAACAGCCGGGCCAGCCAGCCGAGGACCACGTGTTCCAGCACCGTGGCCGCCGGGCCGCCCTTGAACGACAGCGGCGCCTGGTTCAACCCCGTGCACACGATGTCGCCCAGCGTGCCCGCCGGGGCCGGGCTGGTGGTTATCCATGCCAGAAATCGCGGGTGCCCGATGCGCGTGGCATACGGCTCTATGCACCGCGCCACGTCGTCCAGCACCGCGTGCGCCCCTGCGCCCGCCTCCGGCCAGTCGGACGGAATCAGCGCCGCCAGTTCGTCGAACGTGGCCGGGTGCACCACCGGGCCCTCGGCGCACGGGCCGATGCGCTCCACCCGGTCCGCGATCATGGTCGCCGCCCGGTGCAGCAGGGCTTCAAAATCTTCCAGGTCGAGTGTCTCGTGTCGTTGCATGGGGTGTACTTAAGGCAATTTGTTTGCTGATTATTGAAGATATTGCGGGGGAGGGGAAGGGAACTTTTCCAAAAGTTCCCTTCCCCTCCCCCGCACCCCCTCCTCATCCTTCAAAACGTTTCATTTGGGGGTGGCATTGCTAACCCCATATTGAAAAGTTTGGTGGAAGGGGGATGGGGGTACGGGGGAAGGGGGAAACCACTTTTTTAAAAGTGGTTTCCCCCTTCCCCCGATTTCTGCGGGTCAAAAGAACGGAAACACCGAATCCAGGGCGGCATAGGCGGGCACGACAAAGAGCAGGCTGTCGATGCGGTCCAGCAGGCCGCCGTGGCCGGGCAGCAGCGCGCCCGAATCCTTGACGCCGAGGGTGCGCTTGAGGGCGGATTCGAAGAAGTCGCCCAGTTGCGAGGCCACGTTCAGCAGGCCGCCCAGCAGGGCAAAGGCCCACCACGGGGCGGTGCCTGCGGCCATGCCCACGCCGGTGATGGCAAGCACGCACAGGAGAAGGCCGCCAAGGCTGCCGGCCCAGCTTTTCTTGGGGCTGACGCGCGGCCAGATGCGCGCCTTGCCGTACCATGTGCCGATGAAATAGGCGCCGGTGTCGGAAATGACGGCGGCCAGCACCACCACCAGCTGTTCCCAGCGGTTGAAGTGCAGGGCGGGCAGCAGCAGCACGGGCACGTACAGGACGCCTGCGGCCAGCACCTGGCCTTCGGTGAAGCGGCAGTCGTCGTCACCGTTGCCCCAGGTGAGCAGAAAACCCACGGCCCCCACCAGGAAGGCGGCGGCGACACAGCCCAGCACCATCCAGGGACGGTCCATATGCCCGGCGGCCAGTACGGCGGCGCCAAGGGCCATGCCGGCGGCTTTCAGCGGCAGGCGGGCGTTGCCTGCCCAGAACATGGTGTAGAATTCCAGCAGGGCCAGGCTGGCCACGGCCACCACCATGATCAGCAGCACCCAGCCGCCCATGGCAAGGCCCACGGTAAGCAGGGCGGCAAGGGCAGTGCCGGTGACGACGCGTTGGAAATGGGGAGATGCCGAGGTCACGCGGGGGTTGCCTCCGTTTTGCCGAAGCGGCGTTGCCGCCCGGCGTAGTCGCGCAGGGCGGCGCGGAAATGCCCTGGGGTGAAGTCCGGCCAGAGGGTGTCGGTGAAGTGGAATTCACTGTAGGCGCTCTGGTAGAGCAGAAAATTGCTGATGCGCACTTCGCCGCTGGTGCGGATGACCAGGTCCGGGTCGGGTTGGCCCGCCGTCCACAGTCGCGCGGCAAAGGCTTCCTCGGTGATGGCTTCGGGCGCCAGTCCTTCGGCGGCCAGGGCGCGGCAGGCCATGAGGATTTCATCGCGGGCGGAGTAGTTGAGGGCCAGGTTAAGGCGCATGGTGGTGCAGGCGGCGGTGCGGGAAATGGCGTGTTCCAGCGCCTTGCGCGCGGCCAGCGGCAGGTCGGCCAGTTGCCCGAACACCGAAAGCCGGATGTCGCGCTGGATGAGGTTGGGCAATTCCTCGCGCAGGAAATCCACCAGCAGTTCGAACAGGAACTTCACCTCGGCACCGGGGCGGCCCCAGTTTTCCTTGGAGAAGGTGTACATGGTCAGGTGGGGGATGCCGAGGGTGCGGCATTCGGTGACGATGGCCCGGGCCGCCTCGGTGCCCGCACGGTGGCCGTCGCTGCGCGAAAGGCCGCGCTGGGTGGCCCAGCGCCCGTTGCCGTCCATGATGATGGCCACGTGGCGGGGCAGGGTTTCCGGCAAAAGCATGTCCGGCAGGGGGGAGCCTGCCGCGGAAGCGTTGTTCACGATAAGCCTCTGCTGCGCGGGCAATGCGCCCGCGTCATATGCGCCATGGCCGGTCCGCCCGCCCGTCCGTCCAACCGCGAGTGCGGGGCGGGACTGCCGCGGGCGCGACCGGCCATGTGGAATATATCACCGTTGTACCGCACGCGCGGACACGGTTCGGAGACCGTTTCCTAAAGCTCCATGATTTCCTTTTCCTTGGCCGTGCACTTCTCGTCCGACTTGGCAACGAAGCGGTCGGTCAGCTTCTGCACGTCGTCGGTGGATTTGCGCACGTCGTCCTCGGAAATCTCCTTGCCCTTTTCCAGCTTCTTCAGGGCGTCGTTGGCGTCGCGGCGCACGTTGCGCACGGCCACCTTGGCTTCCTCGGTGTACTTGCGGGCCACCTTCACGAGGTCCTTGCGGCGTTCCTCGGTCAGCGGCGGGATGGAGATGCGGATGATCTTGCCGTCGTTGACCGGGTTCAGGCCGAGGTCCGACTTCATGATGGCCTTTTCCACCAGCTGGAAGGCCGAACGGTCCCACGGCTGGATGGTCAGGGTGCGGCTGTCGGGCACGCTGACCGACGCCAGCTGGCTGATGGGCGTGGGCGTGCCGTAGTAGTCGACCTTGATGTTGTCCACCAGCGAGGTGGAGGCGCGGCCCGTGCGCAGTTTGGCGAATTCGCGGTCCAGGGAGCCGAGGGCCTTTTCCATGCGCTCTTCGGCGTCGAGAAGAATGCTATCCATATCCATGGGGGTTAGCCTCCGTGTACGATGGTTCCGACGTCTTCGCCCATGACCACGCGCTTGATGCTGCCCTTGAACATGTTGCAGACGATGATGGGCACATCGTTCTCCATGGCCAGGGTGATGGCAGTGGAGTCCATGACGCCGAGCTTGCGCTGCAACGTTTCGACGTAGCCGAGGCTGCGGAACATCACGGCATCGTCATGCTTCATGGGGTCCTTGTCGTAGACGCCGTCGACCTTGGTGGCCTTGATGATGGCCTGGCACTTCAGTTCCATGCCGCGCAACGCGGCCGCCGTGTCGGTGGTGAAGTAGGGGTTGCCGGTGCCCGCGGCGCAGATGACCACGCGGCCCTTTTCCAGGTGCCTGTCGGCCCGGCGGCGGATGTACGGCTCGCAGACTTCCTGCATGGTGATGGCCGAAAGCACCCGCGTGGGATGGCCGATCTTTTCCAGGGCGTCCTGCACGGCCAGCGCGTTGAGCACCGTGGCCAGCATGCCCATGTAGTCGGCCGATGAGCGGTCCATGCCCTTGGCGGACGAGGAGAGGCCGCGGAAGATGTTGCCGCCGCCGATGACAAGCGCCACTTGCAGGCCCATGTCGACAACCTCGGCGATTTCCTCGCATATCTTCGAAACAGTCTGGGGGTCAATACCGAACTTGTTTTCGCCCGCCAGGGCTTCGCCGCTGAGTTTCAGCAGCACGCGCTTGTAGCGGAGTTCGCTCATGTCCGTCCCTCGGTGTGGTGGTTGTATGTTGCGTCGTCTGAAATTCGTGTGCGTTCGCGCGGCGCTGGTGCCGATGTTGTTGTGCCCGTTTGTCGGGGCGCCCGTGCCGTCCGTGGGGGCTAGTGATGATCGAAGGGCGCACCCCAGTCGCCCTCGCGTACCCGGATGTACTTCAGAAAGGCGTAGAACGCCCCGTGCGCCGCGTTGATGAAGCCCGCCCGGCCATCCAGAACGCCCAGCTTGAACACGTACAGTTTCAGGAACCGGGCCAGGCCGTGCGCCGTGGCCACGGCCACGCCGCCCTGGCGGCCTTTGGCGCGCAGGTCGTCCGCGCCCTGCTGGGCGTACGAGTTGATCTTGTCCAGGTGCTGGCGAAAGCTGTCGTACGGGTAGTGCAGTATGTCGCCGCGCAGGCGGCCCGTTTCGCCCTTGGGGTGGAACGAGTAGTGCGCACCGGAGACGTGCACTTCCATCTGCGCGGGGCGGAACAGCCGCAGCAGGTAGTCCGGGTACCAGCCGCTGTGCTTCATGAACCGGTCGAAGTACCACGAGCGGCGCGGTACCCGGTAGCCAGCCCGGCGTGCGTGGGCCCCGTGGCTGCCCTCGCCCCCGCGCACCTGTGCGCGCACGGCGGCCAGCACGCTTTCGCGCAGTTCTTCGGTGCAGATTTCGTCCTGGTCCAGGCTGAACACCCATTCGGTGTCGATGAGCGAGAGGGCATGGCGGAACTGCGGACCGGGGCCTTCCCATTTGCGTTGGACGACCTCTGCCCCTGCTGCGCGGGCCATGTCCACCGTGCGGTCGGTGCTGAAGGAATCGACCACCAGGACCTTGTCGCAGAAGGACAGCGAGGCGAGGCACCTGTCGAGCAGGCGTTCGCCGTTGTAGGTGAGCACTAGGCCGGTGATGGCGGGGCGCATGCTGTCCTGCCGGTGGCGGCGGGGTTGAGGTTGGGGGAGCAAGAAAGCGGGGGACCTGTGGCGCGTTGGTCAAACGTTCTCGCGGTCAGCGCGTCCACGTTGCTTGCAGAATCCGTCGCGTTGCTGTCGCCATCCGTAATATTCGCGCGTTGCGCTCGCCTAGCGGCTGCCGATCTGCGCTCAAAAACGCCGATCCGCCTGTCCGGCGGGCAACACTCGTAATTCCTTGCATCCTGTCCGCACCAGCCACCCGCAACGGAAGACCGCTGCGGGGCATAAGGAAGAAAGGCAGTATTCGGAGCAGGATAACGACCGGAAACTCATGCAGGGATATGGTTGCCACCTACCCCTTGCCGGTGATGATGTCGCGCACGGCCTCGATCACGTCGTCCACGTCCTGTTCGCTCAGCTTGGGCGAGAGCGGCAGCGAGATGGTTTCGCGTCCGTAGGCCACGGCGTTGGGGTAGTCGTCCGGGTTCCAGCCGTAGTTCTTCTGGTAGTAGGGGTGTTCCGGAATGGCCAGGTAGTGCACCCCCACGCCGATCTTGCGGGCGGTCATCATGGGCAGCATGGCATCGCGCGAGACGCCGCAGCGCGCCTCGTTCACCCGGATGGCGAACAGGTGGTAGGCGTGTCGGGTATCCGGTTCCGGCGCGGCGGGCAGGCCCACGGGCAGGTCGGCGAAGGCCCGCATGTAGCGTTGCCACACGGCCTCGCGGCGCTTCCAGTAGTCTTCCACCCGCTTCAGCTGGTGAATGCCGAGGGCGGCCTGCATGTCCATCATGTTGTATTTGAAGCCGTGGTCCACGACATAGTAATGCTTGTAGCCAGAATCGGAGAAGCGGGCCCAGGCGTCGGCGCTCATGCCGTGCAGGCCCATGATCTTCATGCGGTCGATCTTGGCCTTGTCGCGCGAAAGGATCATGCCGCCTTCGCCGGTGACCACGTTCTTGGTGGCGTAGAAGCTGAAGCAGCCGATGTCGCCGATGTCGCCCGCCTGCCTGCCCTTGTAGGTGGTTTCGATGGCATGGGCGCAGTCTTCGATGACGGCCAGGTTGTGCCGCCGCGCAATGTCCATGATGGGGTCCATGTCGCAGGGGCGCCCGGCAAAGTGCACCACCAGCAGGGCCCTGGTGCGCGGGGTGATGCGGCGCTCGATGTCGGCGGGGTCGATGTTCTGGGTCACCGGGTCCACGTCGGCCAGCACCGGGGTGGCGCCGGAGTGGATGATGGCGTTCACCGAGGCGCAGAAGGTCATGGCCGTGGTGATCACCTCGTCGCCCCGCGCAAGGTCGAGGGCAAGGCAGGAAAGCTGGAGCGCGGCCGTGCACGAGTTGACGGCGGCGGCATACGGCATGCCCTTGTAGGCGGCGAAATCCTTTTCGAACTGGTGCACCTTGGGGCCGGTGCCAATCCACGCCCGCTTCATGCTGTCGAGCACTTCGTCCATTTCCGCCTGTTCGATGAGCGGCTGGCCAAAGACAAGGAAGGTATCGCGCATGGGTATTCTTTCTCCGGGGCCGGGCGGCGTGGCGCTGTGCCGAACGCGCGCGGGGCCTGCTGTGCGTGGGGCGCGCGGCGC
>NZ_VRYY01000068.1 GCF_015731765.1 Nitratidesulfovibrio oxamicus | reverse complement strand
GGCCACCCCGCCGACCGGCGGCACCATGCCGCCGTGGCGCAGCCTGCGCGCCGCAATGCGCGCCACGCAACGGAGGCATCTTCATGCATACGACACCATCCCCTGCCCGTCTCCACGGCGCGGCCCTGCTGCTGGCCGTCCTGCTGGTGCTTGCGGCGCTGCTGACGCCGCACGCCCCCGCCCATGCGGCAGACGCATCCGTACGCCAGAAACTGTCCGAAGAAAGCGTCATAGCGGGCGTGCTGGAGCGCGGCGTGCTGCGGGTGGGCTTTTCCACCTTCGTGCCGTGGGCCATGCAGGATATCAGCGGCAAGTTCATCGGCTTCGAGGTGGATGTGGCCACCCGACTGGCGGAAGACCTGGGCGTGAAGGTGGAATTCGTGCCCACCAAATGGTCTGGCATCATTCCGGCCCTGCTTACCGGCAAGTTCGACGTGATCATCGGCGGCATGAGTGTGAAGCCCGACCGCAATCTGAAGGTCAACTTCACCATTCCCTACGATTACGCGGGCATGGCCCTGATGGCCAACCGCGCCACGGCCAAAGGCTTCACCACGCTGGACGACTTCGACAAGCCCCAGGTGACCATAGCCGCGCGCACCGGCAGCACGGCGGCGGCGGCGGCGAAAAAGCGTTTCCCCCGGGCCACGCTGCGCCTGTTCGACGACGAGGCCCCGGCCATTCACGAAGTGTTGTCCGGACGCGCCCACGCCATGGTTTCCAGTGCGCCGTTGCCCGCCTTCGAAGTGCTGAAGAACCCGGACAGGCTGTTCCTGCCGGTGCCCGGCACCTTCACCAGCGAACCGGTGGCCTTTGCCGTGCGCAAGGGCGACGTGGACACCCTGAACGTGTTCGACAACTGGATTCGCCTGATGGAGGCCGAGGGCTGGCTGAAGGAACGCAAGCACTACTGGTTCGAAACCAACGAGTGGGAGGCGCGGCTGAAATAGCCCGCCGCCGCCACGCGACGCACCGGGCCTGTACATGAGGCCCGGCGCGCCGTGCGGCCTTTCACCCGCCGCATCACGCCACCTGCCACGCACCGGAGTGCCATGCGTCCCCGCCCGTTCCCGGCCCTGCCGCCGGAGCACAACGTTCCGGCCTTTCCTCCGCGTCTGGCGCGTCCTCCGCATCAGGAACACGGGGACGACGCCGCGCGCCTTGACCGCACGCCCGAAGCGCCCACCGCCGTGGAGGCCTTTCTGTCGCCCCCTGCGGCAAGGCGGCTGGACGCGATCCTGCTGGCCCTGCTGCTTTGCGCCGGGGCATGGCTGTACTGGCAGGCGGCTGGCCGCCTGGACTACCAGTGGAACTGGGGGGTGGTGTGGCAGTTTCTGCTGCGGCACGACACGCAACAGGTGGCGCAGGGGGTACAGGGAACGGCGGGAGGCTGGGTGCCGGGCACGCTGACCCAGGGGCTGCTGGTCACGCTGCGCCTGGGTTTTTGGTCCACCCTGCTGGCCCTGTGCATCGGCACCGGCATGGGCCTGCTGCGGGCCAGCCCGCGCCTGTTCCGACGCATGGTGGCGCGCACCTATGTGGAAGGGGTGCGCAACCTGCCGCCTCTGGTGCTGGTGTTCATCTTTCACTTCTTCGTGAGTTCGCAGTTCGCCCCGCTTCTGGCCGGGCTGTTCGCCCCCGTGACTGACGGCGTGGCGGACGCGCTGCCCCCCCAACTGTACCTGCCCATGCAGGACTGGCTGGCGCGGGCATCCTCCCTGCTGCTGGCGCCACCCGGCCAATTGCCGGTATTCCTTTCCGGGGTCGTGGTCCTCGGACTGTACGAGGGCGCCTACATCACCGAAATCGTGCGTGCCGGACTGGAAGGCGTGGAGCGCGGCCAGTGGGAGGCATCGGCCTCCACGGGGCTGACCCGGCGGCAGCAACTGCGCCACGTCATCCTGCCGCAAGCCTTTCGACTCATCGTGCCCCCGCTGGCCGGACAGTTCATCTCCACCATCAAGGATTCTGCCATTCTGTCGGTGATCTCCATCCGGGAGCTGACCTTTCAGGGCATGGAGCTGATGGCCGCCACCTACCTGACCTTCGAGATATGGCTCACGGTGGCGGCCCTGTACCTGGTGCTGACCTTTTCCTGCTCACTGGCGGCGCGCCATGTGGAACGGCGCCTGCGCCGGGCCATGTAGCCCGCACGCGGCGCCGTCCTGCCGCCCCGCCGTTGCCGCGGGGCCGTTCCTGAAGACCTAGGGATTGTCCGGTGGCTCCGCAGTGGGGGCCGCATCGGATGACGCCGGAGATTCAGGCACGCCCACGAAGCGGGAAAGCACCCGGCGCAGCGCCTGCACATCCACCGGTTTTTCGATGTAGTCGTCCATGCCCGCCGCCAGCAACCGTTCGCGGTCGCCTTCCATGGCATAGGCAGTCAGGGCGATGACCGGAACCCCTGCCCCGCCCGGCAGGTCCGTGGCCCCGCGGATGGCCGCCGTGGCTTGCAGGCCGTCCATGACCGGCATCTGCACGTCCATGAGCACCGCGTCGAAGCGCCCTTCCCGCAACGCCTTCAACGCCTCCGCGCCATTCCCAACGGCAAGGGCCTCGTACCCCAGCTTCTCCAGCATCCAGAGTACGGTCAGCCGGTTCACGTGGTCGTCTTCCACCAGCAGCAGACGCCCCTGGCGCACGGGCGGATCGGCCAGCCCGTTGCGCGTCGGCCCGGACTCGGGCATCCGGTCCGTTTCGGCCACGGGCAGGTACAACGTCACGGTGGTGCCGCGCCCCTCCGTGCTGGTCATGGATACCTCGCCCGCCATCAGGTCCACGATGCGCCGCACGATGGACAGCCCCAGACCGGCCCCGCCATGCCTGCGCGACACGGCGTCCTCCACCTGGGTGAACGGCTCGAAGATGGTGCCCAGCATGTCGCCGGGGATGCCGATGCCGGTATCCTCCACGGCAATGCACAGCGTGCCCCGCCCGCCCCGCGCGGCTGCCGGTTCGAAGCGGGCCAGCAGCCGCACGTACCCCTTGTCGGTAAACTTCACCGCATTGCCCACGATGTTCAGCAACATCTGGCGGATGCGCTGCGGATCGCCCAGCAGGGCACGCGGCACGCCGTCCGCAGCCGCCTCCAGCACGATGCCCTTGCGGTCCGCCTCCGGCCGCAGCACGACAAGCACATCTTGCGCCAGTGCCGCGAAATCGAACGGCTCTTCGCGAATGGCCAGCCGTCCCGACTCCACCCGGGCCAGATCCAGCAGGTCGCCCAGAAGCCGCGTCAGGTTGCTGCCCGCCGCGTGGGCCACCTGCACGTAGCCGCGCTGCTCCGGGTCGAGCGGGGTGGCGTCCAGCAGTTGCAGCATGCCCAGCACGCCGTTCATGGGGGTGCGCAGTTCGTGGCTCATGTTGGCCAGGAATGCGCTCTTGGCCTTGGTGGCGGACTCTGCCGCCTCGCGCGCGTTGATCAGTTCGAGTTCGGCGTTCTTCCGCTCGGTGATGTCCATGCCGTAGATGTTGGCGTAGCCGCCGTCGGCGATGGGGTTCACGGTCATGGCGTAGACGCGGTCGCAGCATTGGGCCTCGAAGGTATGCGGAATCCAGGTGCGCAAGGACTCGGCCACCACCCCGGCGAACGGTTCGGGGAAGGGGCCGCCCACCCGCGCGCCGGAGCAATTGAGAAACGCATCACTGGACCGGTTGGCGTGCAGCAGCACGAGATCCGGGTTGACCCGCATGACCGGGTTGGGATTTTCGCCGGGAAAGCGCGCGAGGTCGCGTATCTCCCGCTCCGCCCGCAGCCGCTCGCCGATGTCGCGCACGAAGACCAGCGCGCCATCCTGCGTCCCCATGCGGAAGGGCACGGCGGAGGTCTCGCCGTCCACCACCGTGCCGTCACGGCGCTGGATGCGCACGTGGCTCTGGGCCGCGGTGCGATGCTCCTCGTTCAACTGGCGGATGCGCTCGGTTACCTTTTCACGGTCTTCGGGATGGATGAAGTCCAGCACGGCGCGCCCCATGATCTCCTTGGGGTCACCCACGCCGAACAGCGCCATGGCTGCCGGGTTGGCGTAGGCGAACCGGCCCGCCTTCTGCAGGAATATGGCCTCGGGCGCGTTCTCCACCACCAGCCGGAAACGCGCTTCGCTTTCCGCCAGGCGGCGCTCGGAGGTCTTGCGGTCCTGAATGTCTTCCACCACCGAAATGAAATAGTCGGGCGTTCCGTCCGGCTTGCGCACCAGCGCCACGGTCAGGTTGATCCACACCGGCTCGCCGCTCTTGCGCAAGTAACGCTTCTCCAGGGTATACGTATCTATCTCGCCATCCAGCACGCGGTGCACCTGCGCAAGGTCGGTATCAAGGTGTTCCGGATGGGTGATGTCCTGAAAGCGCAGGGCAAGCAGTTCTTCCGGCGTGTACCCCACGATGGCGCACAGCCTGCCATTTACTCGCAGCCAGCGCCCGTCCGTGCCCACCAGCGCGATGCCCACGGCCGCCTGCTCGAAGGTGGCGCGAAAGCGCGTCTCGCTTTCGTCCAGTTCGGCCCTGTGCCGGGCCCGTTCCATGAGTTGCCCGTGCACATTGGCCAGCAGTTCTCCCGCCGTGAAGGGCTTCTGGATGAAGCCCTGCACCGCGCCGCGCAGCAGATGCGCGCGCAGTTCGTCGTCGGCCTTGGCCGTCAGCATCAGCACAGGCACGTCGGCCATGCCGGGGTAGCGGCGCATCTGCTCCACCATGCGCTGGCCATCCACGCGGGGCATCATCACGTCGCACACGATGAGGTCTGGCCGCAGGTCCAGCGCCTTGCGCAATCCCTCTTCGCCGTCGTAGGCCCTGGCCACGGCATATTGCGGCCGCAGGATGCCCGCAATGTGATCGCTCATGTCGTGGTTGTCCTCGACCACCAGCACCAGTGCGTCCCCGTGGCCGTCGGGAAGTTCGTCCGCCGCCCCTGTCGCCGCGCAGGCCCACCCCGCCGCAGAGGCATGCAGGGACGCGGAGAGACCTGGCGAATCCGCGGCGGCCACTTCCGTGCCCGGCGGCGCGGCAAGAGGCAGCCGCACCCGGAACAGCGCCCCCCCTTCCGCGCCCCGGCCCACGCTGGCCTGCCCGCCGTGCAATTCCGAAAACTCCTTGACGATGGCGAGGCCAAGCCCCGTGCCGCCATGCAGCCCTCGCTCCCCCTCCCCGCTCTGCTGGAACCTTTCGAAGACGGCATCGCGCAGGTTTTGCGGGATCCCGGGGCCATCATCGCTCACGGCAAGCGTTGCGTGGCCGTCGCCCGCTTCAAGCGACACTGCCACGCGGCCCCCGTCCGACGTGAACTTGAAGGCGTTGGCGAGCAGATTGAGCAGGATACGGCGGAACTTGTCCGGGTCCACCTGCGCCGACAGGCGCAGCGGCACCTGCACCGCGTATCGCATGCCCCGTTGCTCCGCCATGGTTTCGAAGTAGGCGCACGTGGAGCGCACCAGCGCCGCAAGGTCTACCTCGGCGTAGCACATCAGCATGGAACCCGCATCGACGCGCGACAGGTCGAGCAGGTCGTCCATGTGGCGGTGCAGCAGCCGGGCGTTGCGCAGCATGGACCCGAACACGCGCTGACGGTCGTCGTCCTCTGGCGTTTCGCCCAGCAGGCGTTCCAGCGGCCCCAGCAGCAGCGTGAGCGGCGTGCGCAGTTCGTGGCTGATGTTGGCGAAGAAGCGGGTCTTCAACTCGTCGAGTTCGCGTGTCTTCTCGTACAGGGCCGTCAGTTCGGCATTGGCCTCCACGAGGTTGGCGTTGGCCTCGCGGATGCGGTCGTGTGCGGCGCGTTGCGCCTCCAGGGCCTTGCCCGCGCGGTGGGTGGATTCGCGCAGGCGCTGCTGCAGCAGGCTGAACATGAACCCCATGCCCAGGAACATGGCCACGGCGACCAGGCTCATGGGCTCCGGCACCTCAAAGGATAATTGGGAAGGAATAAAGAAGAACACCACGATGCCCGCCGACAGTACCGTGGCCAGCAGGCCCCCGACCATGCCGCCCGCCCAGGAACTGAAAAACACCGCCGGGTAGAACAGAAACCACACATAGGGGCGGATGTAGCCCCACAGCGCCCATTGCAGCGCCAGCGCCACAAAGGGAATGACGAGCGCCGCGAGCAGGCCGTGGGGCGATACGGGGGGGGCCTTGCCGAATGATGGCGTGATGCCTGGTTCGGAGGAAGAATCGGGAACAGGCGGAACGACGGATGGCGTGGCGGACATCGGGCCTCCTTCAGTCGGCAATGCCCGAAGCTAGCTCCCGGAAAATCCGCCCACAATTATTACTCTGCCGGCCCGGCCATGCCTGCCCGCATGGGCGATGCGGGACGATGCAAAGGGCACCAGGAGCGGCCCGGGAGGAAGCACCGCCCATGAGCCCTGAACAAAGGGCATCCGAAGGCTGGCGACGATTATCTGGTGGTCGCCCCCGTGGCCGCGCTCGCCCCGGCGGCAGCCTTTCCGTCCGGGTGCCCGGCCCCGGCGGCATCGGCTGTAGCGGGCCTGGCCGGTGCGGTGGACTTCACACGGGCCGCTGACGTCTTGGCAGAGGGCGACTGCGTCTTGACAGAAGAC
This sequence comes from Nitratidesulfovibrio oxamicus, assembly GCF_015731765.1. Lineage (GTDB taxonomy): Bacteria > Desulfobacterota > Desulfovibrionia > Desulfovibrionales > Desulfovibrionaceae > Cupidesulfovibrio > Cupidesulfovibrio oxamicus. Next base: position 1,090 of record NZ_VRYY01000068.1, on the reverse strand, counting down.
GACTGCGTCTTGACAGAGGGCGACTGCGTCTTGACAGAGGGTGACTGCGTCTTGGCGGGGGCCGCCACCTTGTCCGCCAGGGCCAGGATGGTGTTGGCGTAGGCCGCGCTGTTGTTGTAGCGCTTCAGCACGTTGTAGCGCGCATCGCGCCGCATGCCGGGCTGCCAGCCGTGCCTGTCGAGATAGTTGGACAGGCTGAACACCGCGTCCCCCACCGTGTACAGGTCCACGCGGCCATCTCCGTCACCGTCAACGCCGTAGGCCGGGATATTGGTGGGCATGAACTGGCAGATGCCCACGGCTCCGTAGATGGAGCCGGGCATGGTCAGCGGATCCTGCCCCAGCGCGTCGGCGTGGCGGATGAGGGCCTTCAGCTCCTGGTAGGCCCAGTCCGACTTCTGGCGCATGCGCAGCGAAATCCAGTCCAGGTTGCCGTCCGCACCGGGCAGCGCGGCGATGTAGTCGGGCACCATGTCCGGGCTGTCCGCAGCGGCCATGGCGGCCAGGTTGCGGAAGGCGTTGCCCTTGCCCAGGGCCGTGCCCAGGCGCGTTTCCACGAACAGCAGCGACACGGCCACCTCGCGCGGCACGCCGTAGCGCGATTCCGCCAGCGAGAACCAGCGGGCGTTTTCCGTCAGGAAGGCGCGGCATTTGGCCGCGTTCTCGTCGGTGACCACACCGGGGTACATGGGCGGGCGCACGGGCCTGGGTTTCTGGCCGGGCGGGGCGGGTTGCGGCGCAGGGCGCAGGAACTTGGTGGTGTACAGCTCCTTGACCTTGCGGCCCATGGGGTCTGGTGAAACCGCATCGCCCAGTCGGACGAACAGTGCGTCGATGCGCCCGCCGGACACGCCGTCAGCAGCCAGGCGGCCCAGCAGGGGGTTCCAGCAGGCGGCGGGGCTGTCGGAGGCAAGCGGCTTTTCGGGGGGGCGAACGGCGGCTTCCACACGCACCTCGCCGGGGTGCGGCGTGATGGCCGTGCTTTCCGGCGCGGCAGCCTGCCGGGTGCCGCTGCACCCCGTCATCAGCAGGGCGCACAGCGCGGCGGAAGCCAGCGCGCGCCACAGGGCCGCTCGGCGGAACCGGGCGC
>NZ_VRYY01000067.1 GCF_015731765.1 Nitratidesulfovibrio oxamicus | reverse complement strand
GGGCGGGTTTTGCCGCGCCGCCGGGCGTGGTGTCGTCGCTGCCGGGGGCCTGCCGGGTCGCGCCGTCCCGCAGGAGGGCCAGCAGGGCGAAGATGCCGCCTTCGCCGTCGTTGTCGGCGCGCATGATGAACAGCACATACTTGAGGGTGACCACCACGGTCAGCGCCCAGAACACCAGCGAAAGCACTCCCAGAATGTTGGTGGGCGTCACGGGCAGGGCATGCAGGCCGTGGAAGCATTCCTTGATGGCGTACAGGGGGCTGGTGCCGATGTCGCCGTACACCACGCCCAGGGCGGCCAGGGCCAGCGGCAGCAGGCGGTTGGCGGCGTGGGTGGGCTGGGTGGCCCCAGGTTCGATGAACGGGCCCGATGGCGCAGATTGGCCCGACGGCGCGGGTTGAGCGGACGGCGTGGGCTGGGTGGGCGGCACGGTCGGGCCGGAAGACACGGTGGAAGCGAAAAGGGATGCGTGCGTGGACATGTGCTCATGACCGGCAACAGGCGCAGACCCGGCGCAAGGCACGGGTGATGCGCCCCCGGTGGTGGAGGCTTGCGGGGCGGAGTGCCCTGTGGTGGAGGAAATGGTGGACGAAGGCGCAACGGCATCGGTGCGCGGCGAGGCGCACGCGGTGCCGTCCGGCATGCTGCCGGACGCGGCTTCGCCCAACGGATCGGAACCGGTGGACATGAGGCCTCCGAATAGGGTGGGGAAAGCTTCCCCCACCCCGAGGCCTGTCCGTCCGGCGATGGCCGCCGCTGCATGGCAGCGGACGGATGCACGGAAGGTGCTCGGAGGGGTGCTCTCCCTTCGACGCCTGCGAGGTTAGCTGACGGGCTCGGGCCGAAGAGATTGCCCTACGCCTTGCGGCGATACGCCCCGTACCGGGTGACCGGCTGTTGGGTCCCCCGCTTCCGCCCCCAGGGCGGAACTCGGCGATTTCGACGAGGGGCTACGCCTGTCCGCGTGCTCTGTCAATGGGGTGCGGATGCCATGTGCCGCAAGGAGTTTTGGCTGGATGCGCCGACTGGGCGCGGAGGGTCGCGGCGGGTAAGGCAGAGACGGGGGCTGCCGCGCACGTCAGGGACGGGAGGCGGCGTAGGGCATGCGCGGGGAACAGGCGAGGACAGACGCTGGACGGGAATCGGTGGGCAACGCAGGTGCAGCGTGTGTCACGGAGGGCAGGGGGCATGTGCCCATTGCCAGGGGCTGGCGTCTGCTTATTATGTAACGTGCGCGCGCGACGTTTGCCGTTGCCGCAGAGCCGCCCCGGAGAGCGAAGCCGATGTGGCGGTGGCTTTGGCGACTGGCGCGACTGGCGCGACTGGAGCGACAGGTGTTTTTTCATTTTTTCAGGTGTCGTGAAAGAAAACCGCTTGACGGTGACGGCGTGCGCATGTAGATACCCCTCCTGCCTCGCAGGTGTAGGCGCGTAGCTCAGGGGGAGAGCACTTCCTTGACACGGAAGGGGTCAGCAGTTCAAATCTGCTCGTGCCTACCACACCGAAAGCCCAGAGAGGGAGGTTCCGGCCTCCCTTTCTTGTTATGGTGCGCGCGGCGGCAACAACAAACTCACCGAGGAGATTCGGCGTGAACGTGACCATCGAAGGACAGGTGTTCGACGTGCAGTCCGGCGTCTCCTGCCGTGACGCCCTCAAGGGCGCCCTGAGCGGGAAGAAATTCAAGAATGTCGTAGCCTGCCGCTGCAACGGCACCCCGCTCGACCTCACCGCCACCGTGCCCGCCGACACCACCACCATCGAACCGGTCTTCGCCGATTCGCCGGAAGGCATCGAGCTTATCCGCCACTCTGCCGCGCACATCATGGCGGAAGCGGTGCAGAAGCTGTTTCCCGGCGTGAAGGTGACCATCGGCCCTGCCATCGACAGCGGGTTCTACTACGATTTCGACTACGAACGCCCCTTCTCCGTGGACGACCTCGAAGCCATCGAGGCGGAAATGCAGAAGATCGTGGCTGCCGCGCATCCCTTCTCGCGTACTGAAATGACCAAGGACGAGGCCGTGGCCCTGTTCGAGGGCATGGGCGAAACCTACAAGGTCGAGATCGTGCGCGACATTCCGGCGGACACGGTGTCCGTGTACCGCAGCGGCGACTTCGTGGACCTGTGCCGCGGCCCGCACATTCCCGACACCAGCTTCGTGAAGGCGTTCAAGCTGCTTTCCGTGGCCGGTGCCTACTGGCGCGGCGACGAGAAGAACCGCATGCTTTCGCGGGTGTACGGCACCGCCTTTGCCGACCCCAAGGCCCTGAAGGACTACCTGCACCAGATCGAAGAAGCCAAGCGCCGCGACCACCGCAAGCTGGGCCAGCAACTGGACCTGTTCGCCTTCCACGAAGACGTGGCCCCCGGCATGGTCTACTGGCATCCCAAGGGCATGCTGCTGCGCACCATCCTCGAGGACTTCCTGCGCAAGGAGCACCTGAAGCGCGGGTATGAACTGGTGCAGGGGCCGCAGCTGCTGCGCCGTGAGGTGTGGGAAAAGTCGGGCCACTACGACAACTACCGCGAGAACATGTACTTCACCGTCATCGACGACAACGCCTATGGCGTGAAGCCCATGAACTGCGTCTCGCACATGCTCATCTACAAGAGCCACCTGCGCAGCTACCGCGATCTGCCGCGCCGCATGTTCGAACTGGGCGTGGTGCACCGCCACGAAAAGTCGGGCGTGCTGCACGGCCTGTTGCGCGTGCGCCAGTTCACTCAGGACGATGCACATATCCTGTGCCGCCCCGACCAGCTGGAAGCCGAAATCATCGGCGTCATTGCGCTGGTGCGCGACCTGATGGGCCTGTTCGGGTTCGACTACCGCATCGTCATCTCCACCCGGCCGGAAAAGTCCATTGGCTCGGACGAGGACTGGGACCGCGCCACCAATGCGCTTATCGGCGCGGTGGCCACGGCGGGCCTGTCGTACACCATCAATGAGGGTGACGGCGCGTTCTACGGGCCCAAGATCGACATCAAGGTCACGGACGCCATCGGGCGCGAGTGGCAGCTGTCCACCATCCAGGTCGATTTCACCTTGCCTGACAGATTCGACTTGGTGTACATCGGGCAGGATGGCGAGCGCCATCGCCCGGTTATGGTCCACAGGGCCATCCTGGGTTCGCTCGAACGCTTCATCGGCGTGCTTACGGAGCACTTTGCCGGGGCCTTTCCCACGTGGATCGTCCCGGTTCAGGCGCGCCTGCTGACCGTCACCGACGCCCAGAACGATTTCGCCATGGGCGCGCGTGACCAACTGATGGCCGCAGGCCTTCGGGTAGAGGCCGATACGCGCAACGAAAAGCTGGGCTACAAGGTCCGCGAAGCCCAGTTGGAAAAGATCCCCTACATCCTCGTGGTGGGGGACAAGGAAGTGGAGGCCGGGGGCGTCAACGTGCGGCTGCGCACCGGCGAAAACCTTGGCCTCAAGACCCTTGCCGAAGTGGCGGAAATGATCAGGGCGGACTGCCAGGAACCCTTCAAACGTGGAGGAATGAGCTATAGCTTCTCCTAACAACAGGATGCGCCGCGATATCCCGCAAGACACCGTGCGGCGCAATGAACAGGTCCGTGCCCGCGAAGTGCGGGTCATCGGAGCGGACGGCGAACAGCTCGGCATCTTGTCGCGCAACGACGCCATCGCGCACGCCAAGGAGCTGGGCCTCGACCTCGTCGAGGTGGCCGCCACGGCCGATCCGCCCGTGTGCCGCGTGATGGACTACGGGCGCTTCAAGTACGAGCAGCAGAAGAAGAAGGCCGAGGCGAAGAAGAACCAGACCGTGATCCAGATCAAGGAAATCAAGGTCCGGCCCAAGACGGATGACCATGACTACGACACCAAGGTCAGGCACATCCGCCGCTTCATCGAGGAAGGCGACCGCTGCAAGGTCACCGTTTTCTTCCGCGGGCGCGAAATTGTCCACAAGGATCGCGGCCAGTCCATTCTCGACCGCATTGTCGAGGATACCAAGGACATCGCCAAGATGGACCAGGAGGCCCGCGCCGAAGGCCGCACCCTGTTCATGATGCTCGCTCCGCTGCCGAAGAAATAGGCCGCTTCGGCTCTTGCTTCCGGCGCGTTTTTATCGCATTATGCCCCCTCTCGCCGGGGGTGCGGTCGCTTGCGCCGCTGCAACCGACCGGGAATTTTCGACGATCCAGTCCTTGAGAAGGCAAACCGGGTCCTCCGCCTGGCGGGGGGCTTCGTCATGTGTCCGTTGCCGCCTTGGCGGCTTCGGCTCGAGCAGAGAACGGCAAGGAGTATCCAATGCCCAAGATGAAGACCCGGCGTTCCGCCGCCAAGCGCTTCTCCGTGACCGGCAGCGGCAAGTTCAAGCGCCGCAAGCAGAACCTGCGCCACATCCTCACGAAGAAGAACGCCAAGCGCCGCATGCGCCTCGGCCAGTCCGCCACCGTGGACAGCACCAATGAAAAGGCTGTGCGCCGGATGATGCCCTACGCCTAGGTCATAGACGCCATTCAGGTTCTTTCGCCCTCCGGCGGCGTCGGACTCGCCTTTTGCTCCGGTCGAGTACCAAAGAGTACACTCCCTGCGCAAAAGGTTCGTCCTCCTTGCCGGAGAACGAAATCTCCCTGAATGTCGCCCATGTCCGGCGTTATTGCCTTTGCCGGGACAGCACCCGGAAAGGCAGCCCCATTGGGGCGCATCTCCCGCACTTTACATTATCCGCTCCGCTGGCCCGGTCTCTCGCCTCGCGGAGTCAAGATCACGATGGAGGTATTCCATGCGCGTGAAGAGAGGTCTCGCCTCCCACAGGCGTCACAAGAAGTATTTGGACGCGGCCAAGGGTTTCCGTGGCGGCCGCAGCAAGCTGTACCGCACCGCCCGCGAGGCCGTGGAACGTTCGTGGATGTACGCGTTCCGCGACCGCAAGGTGAAGAAGCGCGAATTCCGCAAGCTGTGGATCCTGCGCATCAACGCCGGCGCCCGCATGCACGGTCTGTCCTACAGCAAGTTCATGCACGGCCTCACCCTTGCCGGCATCTCCCTGAACCGCAAGGTGCTTGCCGACCTTGCCGTGCGCGAGAAGGAAGATTTCGCGAAGCTGGCGCAACTCGCCGCCTCGAAACTCAACTAACCCCATACGGGGTCTCTACGCATGGACCTTCTCAAGGAACTGGAAAGCCTGGTCCCGGAACTCGAAAGAGGCCTGGACCAGGCTTCGTCGTTGACGGAGCTTGAGGAACTGCGTGTCGCCTTCCTTGGCCGCAAGGGGCGTCTTGCGCAGATCATGGGCCGTTTGCCCGAACTTTCGCCGGAGGACCGGCCCCGCCTGGGGCAGGCTGCCAACGGCGTCAAAATGGCGCTCACCGAACGCTTCGAAGGCCGCAAGGGCACCCTTGAAGCCGCCAGCGAGGCCGCCGCGCTTTCCCGCTTCGACCCGACCTTGCCCGGCCGCGCGCCGTGGCGTGGCTCGCTCCACCCCGATACCCTGGTCATGGAGGAAATCTGCTCCGTGTTCCGGGGGCTTGGTTACGACATCGTGACCGGGCCGGAAGTGGAGATGGACCACTACAACTTCGAAGCGCTGAACATGCCCGCCGAACATCCGGCGCGTGACATGCAGGACACCCTGTACGTCACCGAGTCGATCCTGATGCGCACCCACACCTCGCCGTTGCAGGTGCGCACCATGCTGGCGCGCAAGCCTCCGGTGGCCATCATCGCCCCCGGCAAGGTCTACCGCCGCGACTCGGACATCACGCACACCCCCATGTTCCATCAGATCGAAGGTCTGATGGTGGACAAGGGCGTGAGCATGGCCGACCTGCGCGGCACGCTCACCTCGTTCCTGCGTACCGTGTTCGGCGGCGATACCAAGGTCCGCTTCCGCCCCAGCTTCTTTCCCTTCACCGAGCCCAGCGCCGAGGTGGACATTTCGTGCTGCATCTGTGGCGGCAAAGGGCACGTGGGCAACGAACCCTGCCGGGTGTGCAAGACCACCGGCTGGGTCGAGATCCTGGGCTGCGGCATGGTGGACCCCGCCGTGTTCACCGCCGTGGGCTACGATCCCGAAGAATACACCGGCTTCGCCTTCGGCCTCGGCGTCGAACGCGTGGCCATGCTCAAGTACGGCATTGGTGACCTGCGCATGTTCTTCGAGAATGATGTGCGGTTCCTGTCCCAGTTCAGGTAGCCACTGACCCCGGATGGGTCTTTCGCCCGCTGGCGGCGTCGGGCGCGCCTTGTGCCCCTGTTGCGCGAGAGTCACGTACAGGAAAAGTACGCTCGCCTCGGCCAAGGCTTGCCCTTCTTGCCAGCAAACGAAATCCCTCATCCGGGGCGGTTGCTGTCATGAACACCGTTTTTTGAATGCTTCTGCGGGGCAGTCCTGCCTCGTTCGGAAGGGGAGCAGGAGACAGCGTCCCCTGCCCGCCGGAGGCGTAAAAAACGCCTGACGACCCCGCCCCTTCGCAAACTTTCTCATGGAGTAGCCCCATGCTGCTGTCCCTTGCCTGGCTGCGCGAATTCGTTCCCTTCGAAGGCACCGCCGAACAACTCGGCGACCGTCTGACCATGCTCGGCCTTGAACTGGAGGAGATCCGCCGCCCGTTCGACGCCATCCGCGCCATCGTGGTGGGCCACGTGGTGGAACGCGCCAAGCACCCGGAGGCCGACAAGCTTTCGGTATGCAAGGTGGACGCGGGCCAGGGCGAGTTGCTGGACATCGTGTGCGGCGCGCCCAACGTGGCCGCTGGCCAGAAGGTGCCGGTAGCCCTGGTGGGCGCCACCATGCCCGGCGGCATGGTCATCAAGAAGGCCAAGCTGCGCGGCCAGCCCTCGCACGGCATGATCTGCTCCGAACGCGAACTGGGCCTCAGCGACGACCACGAAGGCATCATGGTCCTGCCGGAGCACTTCACGGTGGGCAGGCTGCTGGTGGACGAACTGCAACTGGACATGGAGGTGTGCGACATCTCCATCACGCCCAACCGCGCCGACTGCCTTTCCGTGCTGGGCCTTGCGCGCGAGGTGGCCCTGGGCTTCGGCCTGCCGCTGACCCTGCCCCGGCTGAACCTGGTGGAGGACGGCCCGGATTGCTCCCGCGAGGTGGCCATCGACATCGCGGACCCGGCCCTGTGCCATGCCTACCACGGGCGGATTCTCGAAAACATCCGCGTGGGCAAGAGCCCGGAGCGCATCCGCCACCGGCTCACCGCCATCGGCGTGCGCCCCATTTCCAACATCGTGGACGCCACCAACTACGTGATGATGGAACTGGGCCAGCCCATGCATGCCTTTGACCTGGACCTGCTGGAGGGGGCGCGCATCGTGGTGTCCCCGGCGGTGGCGGGCGAACGCATCGTGACCCTGGATGGCCAGGACCGCGCGCTGGTGGCGGGCGACCTGCTGATTCGCGACGCGGTGAAGCCCGTGGCCCTTGCGGGCGTCATGGGCGGCGCCAACTCCGAAGTTTCCGAAGCCACCACCCGCGTGCTGCTGGAAAGCGCCGTGTTCCGCCCCGGCACCGTGCGCCGCACGGGCCGCAGGCTGGGCCTTTCCAGCGAGGCGTCGTACCGCTTCGAGCGCGGCGTTGACCAGGCTGGTGCGGTGTACGCCATGCACCGCGCGGCCCAGATGATGGCCGAACTTTCCGGCGCGCGGCTGCGCCCCGGCATGTGCAGCGCCGAACCGCGCCC
>NZ_VRYY01000077.1 GCF_015731765.1 Nitratidesulfovibrio oxamicus | reverse complement strand
CTTTCCAGGGTGGCGTGAGACCAAGACCCAAGGCGAATATTTGTTCGGCAAGCATGGCAATCCTCCTGAGGGAGGGCTATCCAAACTGGGCGAGGTCGGTCAATTCCACATTAAACGTCGAAGAACCGAAAAATGAGACACAACGCTCTTTGTGGCGCACAGCCGAGGCACAAAGACATGTCGCCGCCTCTAGCCAACGGGCCAATCCCAAAACGCCTCACACCAAAAACCCCACCGCCACCGCCCTCACATCCTCCACAGCACCGGCGGCCATCACAGCCGCCGCAAGGTCGCGCTGCTGTTCTGCCAACCGCTGCCGCGCATAGTCGAGCCCTTCCAAGTCGCTGACGGCCAACAGAGCCGCCTCCACCGCCACCACGGTGGGCGCAGGGTTCGACAACGCCACAAGACCCGCCAGGGCGGCGTCATGGGCCTTGGCGATCTCAGCCAGCTTCGCGGCCTTGGCCTCTTCAAGTGTCGGCCCCGGCTGCGGTGCCTCCTCGGCTTGGCGCACGGCCTCCCATGCATCGACCACAGACTGCCAAGCCGCAATGTCCTCCAACTTCTCGTTGGGCGTGCCGTCGTTGTACTCTACGTGCCCCGCCAGCCCATCCCACTGCACGGCATGCAGGTTGCCAGGCAACCCGGAAAGATCCACGGACAGGGCGCGCCCGTCCACGATCACCATATTGTCGTCCCTGATGATGGTCAGTCGCATGGATTAGCCCTCCACCTGCTGCTGATGCCCTGCAATCCCCCGCTCCCGGCTGCTCATGCTGGCAAGGCGCACGATCTCGCCGATACCAGCCATGGTCGCCCCGCTGGCTTTCACCATCTCGTTGCGGAACGACTCCACTGCCGCCGAGCCCTGGCGCACCTCCTGCGCGTTCTCGATGAGCAGGACGGGCAGCCACGAGACCGCGCAGCCCCACTCGTCGATATCCTGTCCCGTTTGCGGATGCTTGCCCCGCAACTGGATGTACCAACGGCACGTTTCCCGGCACGCCTTGAAGCCGTTAAGCGGGCACTTGTCCTGTTTCTTCATGGCTAGTCCTTCTGGGCGATGATGAAGTCCACGAACTTCACGCGCATGTCCAGCCCGTGGGAATGGGCACTGCCAGAGCCGGATGATCCAACTGAAGATGCCACGGATTGGTTTGGTGTACTAATTTTGAACAACTGGCCCCACAAGTAGTTGCCCGAGCCACCACCGCTTTCGGACGCCGAGAACGAAAAAGGGTGTCCGTGCGGGGGCATATGCGCCGTCGTCAACGTGAATGCATCCGTGGCCGTCCTGCCGAACAGCGTGCTGAAGCCCACACTGCCGCCGCTCCCCACTGCACCGCTGACAACCCGCAGCGCCTTGTCGTTGTGGCTGGTGTCCTTGGTCCAGCCCGTGGGCGCCGTGGACTGCTGGAACAGCATCCGGGTGCCGGACTCAAACCCGCCCCCGCCTCCGGCCGCTTTCCACGTGATGGGGTCCGTACCCACCAGCATCCACAGGCTGTTGTCATTCAGCTGCCGGGCCAGCTTCCCGATGCCGCTGGCATCCACTCCCACACCCGTCTCGCGCGCCGCCTGGTTGGGGAACACCCACGCATAGGGCACGTGCATGTTGTCAGGGCCTTTCAACCCTCCGTGCATCGTCGTCATCAGAACACCCCCATGACCTGCTGCGGCTCACCATTCACCAGCGCGTAGAGCGGCACCTCCACGCCGTTTTCGATCACCGTCACCGGTCGGATAGCCCCGGAGGGCGTGTTGAGTTGGTAGTCCACGTCAACGGTCAGGCCATCCGCCACACTGCCGGTGTGGGTGACCGCAAAGCGGTACATGTGCCCGACTTCGATGTTGCGAGCGAGGAACGAGGGGTATGGGGTCTTGTCGAGGTACACCCACTCGTCGGCATCAGCCCCCAGCCTCCGCACGAACACACGCCACTCCAAGGCCGTTCCGCGCCATGCCAGGGAGATGAGCTTCTTGCTCACCAAGTCCTCGTTGGCGTCGATGATGGTGGCCACGAGGCCCACCACGGCAGGCAGGTTGGCCGCACTGTCGGTTTGCGGCGCCACGCCTTCGTCGGCATAAACCGCCTCGTCGTACTCCAGCGCCTTGAGCGTCACGCGCATGTCGCTGGAGCGGCTCAGCGAGCGCACCCGGTACCACCGCGTCACCCGCTGCACCTCGCCCACGGCGGCGGAGCAGCCGGGAGACGGCACGTGCTCCCACGGAGCCGCGAGTGTCAGGGTATAGGCCAGCGTCGATTCGGCTACGGGGGCAAGGGGCCGCACCTCGACCTTCTCCACGCCCTCCACGTCGCCCGCCACATCCACGTGCGCCAACCGCACCTCATAGGCGGTGCCGGGTTCAAGCTGCACCGGACGGCTCAACCTCACCGTGGTCTCGGTAGCCGACAGAACCACGCCTGATTGCGTGGCCATGAGCCGGTCGGCCGCAACCTGGATCACCGAACCGCGCCGGATGTGTGGCCCCAGAGCACGCCAAAGCAACGTGAGGTCCACGCGGCGACTCAGGTAACGGTTGCACCGATTGATGTACTCTCCCGCCCGCTGCGCTCCCTCATCGCTGTTGCAGGGGTACAGGGTGATCTGCGCCACCGTCGGTGGTCGGTCCACCACCGCATTGAAGAAGTCGCCGGGGGCAAAGACCACTTGCTTGCCTCGTTCCGGGTCGAACCAGGTGATCTCGCACCCGTCGGCCAAGTCATCCGAGTTCGGGTATTCGAGGCCCAGCGTCCCTTGCAGGATGTCGGCAGAGGTTGCGAGAAACGCAGCATCCGGCAGGGCCACAGGGCGGTCGCTGATGCACACGATTTTCGTGCCCACCCGGTCCACGATGAACCGTCCGAACTGCCCCTGATACCCGAGCGCGGTTTCCAGAGTGCACTGGGTGTCCCAGTACATCGAGCCTTTCAGTCCCTTGAGCTCGCACCACTCGGCGGCCTCCGCGAACGACGGAACGTCGATGCTTTCCACGGGCTCGCCCGCGCCCCAGCGGGTGTTGGTGATCAACTCCAGGGCTGCCCACGCCATGTTGCCGATGTCGCGGCTGACGGCCCCGCCCTGTCCGTCCGGCAGCATGGCTGTCATGCGCTTCGCGCTGCACGTGACCTTCGGCGCGCTGCCATTGAGCTTGTCCGTGGGAAGCGCCCTGATCGCCAGCAAGGCGCAGTGCGGCAACCGGAAGTCATCCGGCACGATCTCGTGTGTGTATTCGAGCCAGGTGTCCGAGATGTACCGATCACCAGTCGGGGGCGCGACGGGGTGCCGGTAACGCACCTCGTGCCGTCCCTCGGCCACCTCGAACTCGTAGTAGCGCATGATCGCGGCACGCTTGGCCCCGGAAATCGACACCGTGCCCAAGTCCACCCACGCCGTCTCCCCATAGAGGCGGTGCTGGAACTGCACCTGCACCGTCACCGGGTCCAGCCCGCCCTTGTCATTGGCGTACCCGAGGCCGGACGCGCACTGCACGCCGAAGCCCAGCTTGCGCACGCCGGTCCCGTCCAGCACCACCTCGTGCCAATCCGTGGAGAGTTTGACCGTCACCCCTTCGGTCCGCTCGGTGATTGCGTCGTTGAACCACGGGAGAACGTCCTGCCCTTCCGTGCCGAGCCGGATGTCGATTTCGAGGCCCTCGTAGTTGCCAGCCTTGTTCCCGTCGATCCGGACATCGAAAACCTCATCCACCGGGCCCTCGGAGATGAGGAACAGACCGTTCCACAACCGCCGGTCGCCCGAGGTCGAAAGGTGCTGCGTCAGCTTGGTTGGGGTGAAGTTGCGCTTCTCGCCTTGGAGCACGGGTACCGGTCGCCCCGGCTCCATGGGGTTGGCCTGCGCGCTGAACCCATATGTGGGCGAGTTGTCCATGGGATTCTGGCCCAGCCCCTGCCCAAGCGAAGGCTTGGCCGAGGGGATGAAGGCGTTGACGGCCGCAGCCCCGGCAATGGCGATTCCAGCAGCGGCAACCGTCGTCAGGGTGGACACGGAGCCGGCAAGCCCGATGGCCGTCTCGGCGCTGAGCATGCCCAGAGCACCGGAAACCATCGTGCCCCCGAGGTACGGGGCCGCAATCATCACCGCCATCATCGAAACCACGGCAATGGCATTCGAGCCGCCACCGCCGCCGTCACCCGGCACCAAGGCCACGGATAACCCGTCACCCGGCCGCACGATGTAGCGCTCCGCCTCCTCGAAGGACAGGAGACGCCCGCTCACGGAAAAGAGTAGGTCCAGCCCCTCATCGATGAGCATGCCCTCGGGCCACCGCGCATCAAGGATGTCGGCAATGGTCAGCCCCGGTCGCCACTCCACCCACTCGCTCACCACCTGCGTGAGATCGAGGCAATTCCGGTGCAACACGAGCAGCACATCGTCCGCCCGCATCTTCATTGCGGGCGGAAAGAACGGCACGGCGTTGTTGGCAGGGGTCAACCGTTCCATACGTAGAACCCGGCGATGAGCCTGGCATAGGGCGAGGTATCCAGCCGATCCGCATGCACCTGCATGTTGCGCTGGATGTGCGCGAACCGGCAGGAATCGAACACCACGCCCACATGGTCCACGAAATCCCGATGGCGGGGACTGGTGCGCAAGGCCACCACGGCGCCCGGCTCCGGTCCCGCCAATTCCTTCCATTCGCCGCTCTGCAACGCCCTCTCGTAGAGGCCATGCCGATCAACAGCCGAGGCAGGCGGAACGATGTTGGGCACCCGACGCCCGAACACGGCGGACAGGGCCATCACGAAGCCCCAGCAGTCATACAGTGGTACCCGGCGCACCGGACACATCTCGCCCCGGCCACGCCGCCGGAACTGCCCGGACAACACGTGGCGCAACTGCTCGGCCTGTCCCTGAGGCAACATGAGGCTAGCCAAAGAGAGCCCCCTTTCCGATGAACGGGAACCCGCCGAACCGCTCGAACCGGCCTGGGTCCAGCGTCTGGTCAATGAGCTTGCAGTTGGTGGCGGTATGGCGGCAGGTGGCCACATGGGGGCACTCATCCGACCGCAGCCAACTGCAATAGTCCCGCATGATGCGCCGCCTCGGCACCATGCGCCCCATGGTGTTGAGCGTGCCCAGGGTGAAGTGCACCTTGTCGCCGGGGGCCGGAATCGAAATGCCCAGGTCAACAAGGGCAAGCTCGTGCGTGGGCTCCGGGTCATCGAGCAGGGCCGTGTTGACCACCAGCACCCGGACCTTGCACGACACCCGGCCATGCTGCTTCCGCCAGTCCTCCAACTCCTCGACGTACTTCTGGGGCACCCCACCGGCGTTGAACACCGTGAGGGTCAGCGTGCCCCGACGCGCGCCCTCGCCTTCCGCCCAATCCTCATGCTCGAAATTCATGGCCTGCCAGAGCCGCGTTTCTTCCGGCCCCAGAATGGCGCGAACCTTCCCGCAGAAGTCCGGTCGGGCCACCAGCCGATAGGAGCCTGCGGGCTGCCCCTGGAGGGTGTCCTCGCTGCGGCGGTGGAAGACCGCCACCTCAAACCACGCCTCGCCGCCGGCGCGCTCCAAAGCCACCGAACCGCTCCAGTCTCCATCCCCCACGGAAAAGGTCAGGGATCCCGCCTCCGGCAGGACAAAGGCCACCTCGTCGCCGGGCTGCGCTAGGTCGCCAACCTGCGCATCGGTCAGGGGCCATACCCACGACTGAGGGTCACGTGCGAAACGCATGGTGCGCCCGGTGGGCAGCCCCACTTCCAGAAACAGCAGGTACGGACTGCCACCGTGACGGCGGTTGCGTTCGATGATCTGGGCAAGCGTGGCCATGGTCACTCCACGCGCCGGATAGGCTGGATGGTGCACTGCACGGCGAGCCTGCCGGGTGTGTCCCGCGACTCGTTGTGCGTGATGGCATTGGACACGAAACGGGCCTCCCACTGCGCACCGGTGCGCGGTCGCACCCACAGGAACGGCGTGGACCGCTGGTTGGCATGGAATGCCACCAAGGCATCGAAATCGGCGTAGCTCATGGCCGCCCACTCCAGCCGCATGGGCTGTTGCCGGGGCACCGAGAAACGCGGCCGGGCAGCATCGTCCCCGGTCTCCATGTTCGCCTCGTCCAACGGGTCGAAAATCCCCCCGGACATGGACGAAGGCGCGGCGATGTCAGGCCAGACGTTCATGCTCACGCTCCGCTGGCCACGGCGTCACGGACGCCCATGGTGTTGTTGGCCCAGCCCTTGAGCCAGATGGTCATCACGGCAGCGGTCTGGTCGAAGCGCATCTCCGTGCGCCGGGCCTGCACAGGCTGCCCGCCCTCGTTGATCACCCGGACCTCGAACTTCGTAGGCATGCCTCCCGTCCCTCCGGCCACCTTCACCCCAAGGTCGCCCCGGCTGGTACGGCCAAGAGGCATGATGGCCTCCTCGCCCGCCTCGCCCATGAGACCGATGCCATGGGCAAAGGGGAACAGGGTGGGTTTGTTCACGACGGAGTTGCGGTAGGCCGAGATGCCGGGGCCGCTGAACACGTTCCCCTGCGCCGACGCGGTGAACAGCCCGCCCCAGTTGATGCTGCCGAAGGCCTTGGCCAGCGGCCCGGTAATGTTCTGCTCGACCTGGGCCTTGATGATCATCCGCGCGAAAGCCTCGCCCACGGCCTCGATGTTGGCCTGTGCGCCCATGGCCCAATCGGTGATGGCATCTGCCATGCCGTCCAGTGCCTTCTTGGTTGCCTCCTTCCACTGCGACGCGGCGTTGCTGGCGGCCTCGGCGTACTCGATGAACGCCAGCTTGGCCCCGTCGCTACCGGCCTGCGAGATTTCGAGCATCTTCCGGGCTTCCACTTCCGCGAGCAGAGTCTTGTCCTGAACCACCTTCCGGTAGTTCGACATTTCGCGGTCGAGGATGCGGGCCTGCAAATCCTCCCTGTTCTTCAGCAGCCCGGCTGCCATCTGGTAGAACTGCTGCTCCACCTGCATGTTGCGCTGGGCGGTGGTCAGGTGGATGCGCTCGACCTCAAGCGCCACCTGTTTTTCCACCTCCTCGCGGGAGCCTACCTTCTCCCAGTCGCGGCGCTTGTTTTCGAGCTCAGCCAGGGCACGGGCGCGGTCGATCTCGGACTTGTCGAGGTTGCCCCCGGCCTGAACCGCCACCTCGTTGCGCAAGAACGAAAGCTCGGTCTCCCGGTCACGCCCTTGGTCAAGGAACGCCTTGCGGGCGCTGCGGTACTCCTGAATCGTGGCAAAGCCCTTGGCGAACGCCTCCTCTGCCGCAGCCTTGAGGCGTTCCATCTCCGGCGTAACCGAGCCGATGTCCTTCTTCCACTTCTCGAAATTCTTGCTGAACCTAAGCTGCGCGGCCTGCACCTCATCGCCGGTGATGCCTGCCAGCGCCTCGTTGACCTCGCGCAACGCAGCAGCCGCGCGCCCCGCCGCAGCAGCCTCGTTCTTGCCCACGGAGGAAAGCTGCCGGTCGCGCTCCTTGGCGGCCTCGGCGAGCTTCCCCTCCCAGTAGTCCGTGCTTTCCCCCGCATCCCGGAGACGTTCGATGACACGGGTGATGGCGGTCTCGGTCTCGCTGTAGGAATCGTTGATCTTCTGAATTTTCGCAGCGTCCGTGTCCTTGAGAAAGGCGTTGGCAGCCTGCCGTGCCTTGCCCAGGGCGGCATCGAGCACTTCGGCGGCATTCGTCTGGTCGGCAAAGGCCCCGTCGCGCTGTCGGTTTCCGGCGGACTTCCGCCACTCATAGGCGTCGATCTGCTCCTGCGAGTAGCCGTATTGTCCTTCGCCAATCAGCTCATTGCCCTTGATGCCCTTGGCCTGCATCTCGGCGATAATGGCGCGGCGCCGAGCAGTCGCTTCCATGGCGTCCGAGGTCGCCTTCAACGCATCCTTCACGGCGTTGATCCCGGCCACCATGGCGTCGGTCTGGCTGGCGCTGGCCTTGAACCGCTCCCACTCGGTGGAGAGCCCGCTGGTTGCCTTCTGCGCCTCGGAAGCTCCGCCGGTGTATTCGGTCCGCAGCACACGGGCGAGCTTCGGCAGCAGATCGTCGGCAGTCACCCGGCCCTGCTCCAGCAGCTTGTCGAGTTCGGCGGTGGTCAAGCCCATGGCTTGCGCCGCGAGACGGAACGCGCCGGGCAGCCGTTCGCCAAGCTGGCCCCGCAATTCCTCGGCCTGCACCTTGCCCTTCGAGATCATCTGCCCGATGGCGAGGTAGATGCCCTGCATGTCCGCCTGAGACAGGGACAACGCGGCACCGGCCTCGGACACGGCCGTGAAGATGGAGTTCATGTCGGCTTCAAGGGCGGTGCCCTTGCCCGACGCGAAGAAGGTCTTGGCCGACTCGGCAGTGGAGCGAAACTCAAGCCCGAGGCGCTGTGTGGTGTCGTAGATGAACTGAAGTTGCTGGCGGGCGGCTGTCGTGGAGCCGTAAATGGTGGTGTAGGCCCGGTTCAGCCTCTCCACCTCCATGGCCGCCCTGAAGGTGGCCATGGCTGCGGCACCCGCCGCCACGCCAGCCGCTGCCACGTACGGGGCAAAGGCCATGGCCGCAGTGCCCGCCATGCGCAACGCCCCGCTCGTGTCGCCCAATTCAAGGCGCAGGCGGGCCATTTGCAGCGAACTCGCACCCGTGCTGCGCTGGATATTGGCGAAAGCACGCTCGGCAGCCTGCGAGGCGGACTGGCGCACCATGGAGGCGGCCAGTTCATCCATACGCGAACGGCTGACCCCGGCGGCGCTGGCTATTTCCCCGAACTCGTCCACCAAGCCCTTGAACGCCCCACGAGAGGCCGTTGCCGCGCGCCCCGCAGTGGCAAGGTCGGAGGTCAGCCTTGTCAGGCCGCTCGACATCGTGCGCGGAGACAGTGCCCCGTTGATGGCGTCCGACATGGCCTGTCCCTGCTCGCGCGCAAGGGCCTTCGCACGGTCCAGGTCCGTCTTTAACTGCTCGTACGTCAGACGGATCGGCACGTAGATGCCGGGTATCTTCCTCGCCATGAATTCCTCGTTCGGTATTCAGGGCGCTGGTGGAGGTTCTTTTCTTCCGTTCGCCGTTGAGACGCCGCTCATCTTTTGGTAACGGCGGACAAAAAGGAGGTCTGTATGGGCTTGTTCGACTGGCTTTTCGGCAAGAGGAAAGACCCTGCACAGCCGCCAGCAGACACGGCGACAGCAGCGCAAGAACCGAGCGTGCAGGAAGGGACTGAACCTGCCGAAGTTTTCAACCGTCCAGAAATAAAATGGAATGACTGGAACAAACGGAACGATGTGCACTTGGGCATTCCCGATCTGCCTGTTGCTGGCGTGACGCATGTCAACAACGATGGAGTGGGACGCCAGAACATCCTGCGCCACATGCGGCAATGGGAAGCAGTGGATATCATTCCTGAGCCGGACAACCCGCATGACCCCAACGCGCTGCGCGTCATGGCCGGTATGGGGCAGATCGGCTACATTCCCAAAGGGCAAGCTGCAATGATTGCCGACTGGATGCGCCATGGGTGGGGAGCGATGGCCAAGCTCTCTGCCCTGTATGGCGGGGAAGGGAAGCCATACGGGGCCAAGATAGATATGCTGCTGACGCAGCCCCCGAACGCACCCGCCGAACAGTTCAATATCTGCGGCATTCGGGGACGGGACCGTGTTGAAGTAGCGCAAAGCCTCGAACCCGGCGACAGGGTTGATATCACATCGGGCGATGAAGACGGGGAATACACCGTAGCCTGCGATGGGGAGGAATTCGGAAAGCTTTCCAAGGCTGATGCCCGCGTTTACGCGAAGCACGAGGGAAATGGGGCCACCTGCTATGCCTTTGTTTCCGACGTTGAGCCCAACGAGGACGAGGACAAGCCACCCCATGTCACCGTGGTAGTCGTCTTCTGCCAGCCTTGACATCCTCCGGGTTTCATGGCGTGTTGTCCGCACGGTGCTGAAAACACCCACAGGCGGACCCGCCACCCGACAGATTGGCCTTTTCTTTTGCCCAACGTCTGGGCATAATTGCATTCATTTGCCGGGTGTGGGCGAAATACAATACCCGAAAGGGAAACTAGCTCGCAGCTCCTGTGGCTGTTTTCAGCACCCGGCAATTCCCACGCCGGGAGTTGCCTCCGTGAACCTGAAAAGTTCCACAGGAGGCCCACATGTCTACTTCCCTCGTCTTCCAGTCCCACCGATTTGATGTCATCGACCTAAACGGTCAGCCGTGGTTAAGGTCAAACCAAATCGGTTTGGCCATGGACTACAAGAATCCAGACCTATCAGTGGCCAAGCTGTACCGCCAACACGCCGACGAGTTCACCGACTCCATGACGGCGATGGTCACCCTGCCCACGCCGGGCGGTCCGCAGGAGACCCGCATTTTCTCCCTGCGCGGCTGCCACCTCCTCGCCATGTTCGCCCGCACCCCGGTGGCCAAGGCGTTCCGCGCGTGGGTTCTCGACGTGCTCGAAACCCTCGGTGAGGCCGAGGCCTGTCAGCCTGTCGCCCCGCACCTTGCCACCAAGGCCGACCGCCGTCCGCTCGTGGACCTTGTGCGCATGTGGGTCAGCATGGCCCCGCTCGGCTACGGTGCTGCGTTCCGGCTGGTCAACGCGGCCATGGGCGTTTCCTCGGTCGAGGAAATGACGTCGGAGACGGTCCAGCGCGCCATCGGCTGGGTGCAGGCCCGCATCGACGCCATACAGGCGGCACCGGTCGTGCTGCCTGCCGCAGCCCCGGCCCTGCCCGCCATCCCCGATGATCTGCGTGCCCGGCTCAGGGCGCACACCCGCGCCTGCCTCGACTTTATGGGCGAAACCTGCTCCAAGGCCCGCATGCTGAACACCGAAGGAAGCCTGTTGGCCCGCGAGGTGTACAGCGTCCTTGAACCCCGGTTCGCCACCACCATGCCCGACTACCAAGCCCGTGAACGCGTCCACGATTCGCTGACAACCTTTGCCTCGCGTGGCGTCCACGCCATGGAGGTCGGAGCCGACAACCTCTACCTCACCGCCCGCCTCATGGAGGGCTTGGCGGCGATTCGGTAGCCGACGCCCCTTCACACCGTCATCGCGGCCCCTCGGGAAACCGGGGGGCTTTTTGCCGCCCTGCCGTTGACTGTGTGTACTTTTGTGTGTATTACTCATCCCAAGGAGGCTGAATGAAACGTTCAGACATCCTTAGGCAGTTGAAGAAAGCTGGTCTTGTCATCGTGGAGGGTGGCAACCACACCAAGGTCTACACAGCCCAAGGTGTATTCGTGACCACCGTACCTCGGCACAGTGAAATTAACGATTTCCTTGCCAAAAAGATCGCCAAGCAAGCCGGTATTCAATTTGCCTAGCACACAGGAGGGGGGCTTGCCCCCCTCCCCAAGGCTTAACGAGCAGGAGCGCACATGTTGTACTATTTCTCGGTGTTTACGCCGGTAATGGAAGGTGGCTACGCCATCACCTTCCCCGATATCCCCGAGGCGCTTTCCCAAGGCGAAACCTTGCAAGAATGCCTTGAAAACGCTGAGGACATCTTGTCCATCGCCGTCGAAGAGTATGCCGCAGCCCGCCGGGAACTGCCCTCTGCCTGTTCTTTGGAGCAGGCCAAAAGCCATGCAGCCGCCATGCAGGCAGAAAGCGGGGCCGTAGGCGAATCATTCATCCAGCTTGTGCAGGCTCCGGGCGTGGATACAACTCCCGTACGGATCAACATCAGCCTTCCCAAGTGCGTCCTCGAAAACATCGACAGAAAGGCCCGCGCACTTGGCGTAAACCGTTCACGGTTTCTGGCTGACGCCGCCATGCGCTGCGCGTAACCACGCACGGGTGCACATCAGGGGCCGGGCCATCCCGGCCCCCTTTCATTTCCACCAGCACCCTATTTGCTTGTCAGTGATCAGGCCCGGCACTGGCCGGGGTCATTCCAAGAACAGCTTCTCGATCGCTTCGTCGTCGTTGGCGAAGCCGGTTTCCTCCCGGCGCCGCCGAATGGCGCAGAACGCCATCCATTCGGTGAACTCGGCGCTGCTCATGCGCCGCAGCATCTCACCGACCGTCATCCCCAGTTCGAGCGCAAGGGAGAAGGCGAACGCTCTCTCCCCGCGCGTCAGGAGTTTTTTTCGGCCTCCTCCACGGCTCCGGCATGCAGGCCGTTGAGCCGGATGGCCTCCTGCAACAGCCGGTCGATCACTTCGGGGTTCTTGCGGCCAAGGGTCGTGTCCGCGTCCTCGGGCGCGAACAGCGGCACGCCCTCGTCATCCACCAGGCAAAGCGCGAGGAACTCGGCGTTGCTGATCTCCACGCCGCCGTTCTCGTCGGTCCCGCGCTTGGCGAGGTTATCGCGGGCGGCAGCGCTGAACCCGCGCAGCATCACCTGACCGCCCCACTCCGGCACGTCCACGACGGCCGTGGGCAAGTCCTGCGCTCTCAGGATGTCATCTCTCGTCAGGCCCATGATCTGCTCCTTAGGCGGCGAGGCGCGTCACCTTGCCGGAAACCTTGATGGTCAGGGAGAACCGCTGCACGTTGTTGGTTTCCCAGTTGAGGGGCAGCGATTTCACGTAGCCAGCAAAGCCCCACTTGGTTCCGGCCGACGTGACCACCTGCCAGTTCTGCACCTCGCCACTGTCCAGCAGGTCGAGCAGTGCCAGATGCTGAGCGTTGGTGTCGTCCCAGATACCCTCGGCGCTGAACGAACCGTAATCGGCCAGACCCGGCGCATACTCCTTGCCGTCCGACTCAAGGTCGGTCACGTCGATGTCGTCTTTGGAAATGCCGTCGATGGAGAGCTTGGTCAGGCCGGGCAGGGTGGTGAACACCTCCGGTTCGGCACCGTCCCCGAGCTTGAGTACGGAGCCCTTCGACAGCGTGTACTTCTTGGCCATGGTGAATCCTCCGGGCTACGCCCACACGATGAAGTCCATGGAAACACGGCAAACACGCGCCTCCTCGTCCGAGAGGTCGCGGTCCTCGTCCAGTTCGGCGGCGAACTCGGCACCGGCCATCACGCCGCGCACCGCCTTCGCCAGCCGCTTTGCCTCGCCATAGGTCTTGGCCCAGGCGTCGATCTGGATGCTGATGCGCTCGCACGGCGCGTCCCCATCCAGAACCGCCTCCGGGGCTCCGCTCACCCGCTGGTAGGTGATGAAGGGCAGCGGCGCGCCCTTGGGCGCGGACAGTGGGAAGATGCGCCGGGACACGATCCCGGCCACGCCCGCATCCGCCGCAAGGGCGGCCTGCATCACCTGCTCGAAATCAACCCCGCTCATCGTAGGCACCCCCGAGACGGGCCTGAATCTCGTGAATGGCGGCCCGCATCACCCTGTCCCGCGCCGGGCGCAGGAAGGGAAACGCCGCAACATGCCCCACGGTCCGGCCGTTCACGTCGATCATGGCGTGCCCGAACTCCACGAGGTGCGCATGCGGCGCGCGGGCGACAACAATGTAGCCGCCCCCCTCGAACTTGGACTTCTGGGCCTTGATCGACTTACGCAGCTTCCCGGTCCTGTCGGTGAACGCCGCCCTGTTCCGGGCGTCGGACGCGATGCGTTCCGCAAGCATCTCAAGCTCGGGTTCCAGCATCGCGCGCACCTGCTCGGCCACGGCCTCGTCCGGGATGTCCACGGTCACGGATCTCACGGGAATGAGCGGCATCAGTTCATCTCCTTGCACATCAGGTGCATCTCGCCCCCATCAAGGGACAGCACCGCGTCGATGGTCAGCACCCGCCCGCCGAACGACACCCGCATGTCGGCCCGCACGTCGCTCCGACTCCGGATGCGCACCCGGTGCGTCACCTCGGATTGCGCCTGCGCCGCCGCAAAGAACTCACGCCCGGCAATCGGCTCCACAGCAGCCCACACGGTGGCCACGTCCTGCCATTCCGTGGCGTCCGCCCCGCCCCATTCCCCCGGCTGGTGCATGGGGGCCTGGAGCGTGATGCGATGACGCAGCAGTCCGGCGCGCATGGTCAGGCTCCCACCATCACGTAGGGGTCGAGCAGGCAATCCACGAAGTCGCGGGTCATGCGGGTCACCAGCGTCCCGGTGATGAAGGTTTCGCGCTGGGCATACAGCCCGCCGATGCGCACCAGCATCCACTGCCGGATGGCGTGGGGTGTTGTGGCCCGAGCGTTCTCCCCATCTCCTTCCACCGGCCAGCCCGCTTTCACGCGTACCGTCACCTCGGCCCCATCGGGAAAACCCGGCAGTGGCGTGAACGTCCCCCGCACGGGATGCTCCTGCGGGGACAGGCCGGAGGGGACTAGGGAATAGAGCCCCCGGTCCACCACCGCCCCGTCCACGGTCACGGCCTCCACCTCACGCACGGGAGCAAGAGGCAGAGGCACCGGACCCACCAGCGGGCCGGGCATGGTGATCGTCCAAGGCGAATCCACGAAAACCCGCCCGGTCAGCGTCTCGCCTTGCTCCCGCACCGCGATGATGAGCGCAGTCAACAGCGCGTCATCCTCGGAGACCTCCACCCGGCAATGGGCCTTGGCCTCGCCGAGGGTGACGGGCTCGATGCGGGGTGCGGCGACACGGCGGACGATCATTTCTGCTCCTGCCCCCCGGCGGGCTTGCTGTTCTTGGCGTCTTCGGCCACGACACCGGCGGCCCTGGCCTGCGCGGCAACCTCGTCGTCCACCTTCACGACACCAGCGGGGTAGTCCTCGGGCCAGCACCCGTTGCGCCAGTAGCGGAACGATTCTTTCAGCGTGATCTTCTGCATGAGGTCTCCTGTGCGGCCGGGGCCTCTCGACCCCGACCGTTACCGTTACGCGGCCAGCTTCAGGAGCTTCACGGCCTGGGAATCCGCCAGCATGCTCCCCACGCGCTTCGTGGTGTAGAAATGCACGTAGGGCTTGTTGGTGAACGGATCGCGCAGGCTGCGAATGCCGATGCGGTCGATGATCCAGAAGCCGCGCCAGTAGTTGCCGAAGGCGATGGGGATGGCACCGGCCCCGATGTCGGGCATGTCCTCGTTCTCGGTGACCCCGTAGCCAAGCAGCATGGCGGGCTGGCCAGCCTGGAGGCTCGGCGACCAGATGTAGTTGCCCTCGGCGTCCTTCCACTTCCGCACCGTGGCCTGCGTCTTCCCGTTCATCATGAACGTGGCGCCGGACCGGTGCCCCTTCTTGAGGGTGTAGATGAGGTCGATCAGGTCATCGGCAGGATTCACGTCGGCGGTGCGGGCCTTGAAGCCACCGGCAACGCCAGTGGTCAGGAACTGGAGCGTGCCGAAGTCGCGTTCGCCGTCGGGTTCCGCGCTCTGGGGGTAGGCCAGAAGCCCCTTGGGCTTGTTGGCACCGTCACCGTGGATGAAGGCTGCGCCTTCCTGCTCCGCGAACTCGGTCACGATGTCCGCGCCCAGTTCGGCCTCGACGTTGTAGAACAGGTCATCGAGGGACTTCTGGGTGACCGCCGGGTTGGCGTAAATCTCGCCCATCACGGGCTTGAGTTCTGCCAGCGTCGGCGTGCCGGTTTCCGGACGGGCGGCCTTCTCGCCCACCCAGCCCGAAGCCGTACCGCCGAGGTTCACCAGCTTGCGGTACTCCTCGGTCCCGATGGTCACGACGCGGCACACCTGGCGCATGGGGGACTCGTCGCGCAGGAGGCGCGTGATCTCCTTGTCCTGCTCGATGGGCAGCGCGTAGCCGCCATCGGCGGGGGTGCCGACGCTGATGGCCTTGGCCTCGATCTCGGCCAGGCCGGTCTCGTCACCCTTGCGCGCCCAGCGGTTCCACGCCGCCTTGTGCTCGGCGTGAAGCTGGGCTTCCTCGTCGCCACCCGCACCGGGGCGGTTGGCCTTCTTGGCCAGGTCATCCAGTTCCTTCCCCAGACGGGAAAGTTCGGCGTTGGCCTTCTCGACCTTGGCTTCGAGTTCCGAGACGGCCTTGCCTTCGGCCATGGCCTTCAGCCGCTCATCGTTGGCCTTCTTGAACTCCTCGAAGACCGTCCCCTGCTGTTCGAGCAGGCGCTTGATTTCCTCGCTCATGTTGTGTCTCCGCTACGCCCGGAGGGCGTCGATGTTCCGCCGCACCATGGCGGCAAGTTCGTCAACGTCGCCTTCCTCAGCGTCCCGCAGAGGCAAGCCCTTGAAGCCATCCGCAAGGATGAGCTTCGCCTGTTTCCTCGAAAACCCGGCTTCTCGCAGGGCCAATTCCGCTTCCCGGATGGTGGGGCAGTCGCCGTCGCTCTTGACCCCGGTGACCCGAGCCTTTCCGTTGGCCGGGAAGGTCACGAGGGACACCTCGACAAGTTCGATGGCGGTGAGGGTGCGCCTGGGCTCTTCCGGCTTCGACCGCGCAACCCATTCCTTGGCGATGTAGCCGATGCTCATCCCGTTGATGGCCGGGCGCGGCTTCATCTTCATCAGCGTGTAGATTTCCAGGCCGCGCGGCGTGTCGGCCAGCGTGCCCTCCACGTAGAGGCCGTGCCCGTCCTCGCGGATTTCGGTCCACACGCCGACCGGCGTGTAGTCGTCGGCCCCGATGCCCCACCCGCCGTGCTGGAGGAGCATGGCGGGCCACACGCCCGAGGTCTTGAACTCCGCGATGGTCTTGGTGAACGCCCCCTTGGCGATCACATCACCGTAAGCGTCCATGTTCCCGAACACCGCGCCATACCCGCTGAACGTCATGGAGGCGGTATCCTGACCAGCGCCCTCGGCGAGTTTCAGGTCGAGCAGGCCGAAGCTAAGCCTTTCCATCGCTTCCCTCCGTGCGTTCCGGCGCGGAGCCGGGTTCCACCATGTTCAGCGGCACCCGGTATTCGTCGCCGCCCTCATAGGGATTCATGTCTTCAAGCTCCCGGATGTCGTTGGGGGACAGAGCACCCACCCCGTAGAGCCGGGTGTAGAATTCCGCCCGGTCCCGCGCGGCCCCGCGCATGAGGCCGTTGGCGTTGAACCGCAGGTAGTACCCCTTTGCCCTTTCCTCCGGCGTCAGCAGCTTCTGCGTGCCGCTCTGCTCGATGCAGGCGTACCAGGGGCCAAGGGTATGCACGCCGTGCTGGAGGAACATCTGTTCGGCGCTGGCGTAGGTGCTGGCCTTGTCGTAGTGGCCGACCATGATGGGCAGCACGCCGAAGGCCCGGCAGACCTCCTCGACCTGGTGCCGTCGGGTTTCGAGGAACTGGGCCTGATCGTTGGGCGACACGAGGGGAAACCACTTCATGCCGCCGCCGAGGATCGCGGTCTTGAAGGCGTTCTCGTTCCCACCGTGGGCCGACTGCCAGGCCTCACGCAGTTCCTTGCGCTGCTCCTGCGTCAGGTTGATTTCCGTCGTGAGCAGGCCCGACATCCGGGCTCCGTTCTTGAACAGACGGGCACCGTGTTCTTCCGTGGCCAGGGCAAGCCCGATGGCCTCGCGCGCCTGCCGCACACCATCAAGTCCGCACACCCCATCCCAGGACAACCAGCGGAGATGCCACATGTCCTCCGCAGGCACCCGCACCCGCTTTCCGTCCTTGGTCGAGAGGTCGTAGGTGACCTCCCATCCGTTGCGCGTGACGGTCACGGAGCCCGGCTGGTACGGCAGCATCTCGACAATGCGGTCGCCCACGCGGTTCAACCAGACGAAGGCGTTGCCGGTCAGGCTAAGATGCAGTCCGAGCATGTGCCGGAACTCGAAGCTGGTCTGGTACTCGTTGGGCCCATGAGCCACGAGGGAGAACAGCGGATGCGCCGACGCCTCCATCCGGGTCCGCCCATCCGCCCGGTAGAGCTTGAACGGCACCTGTGCGAGGCCGTTGGCGATGACGCGGGCGCAGGCGAGCACCGCAGTGCATTGGATGGCCGTAGCCGCCGTCACGTGGACGCCGCTCTTGGCCAAAACCCCACCCAGCACCTCCGCCAACAGGTCGTAGGAGGTCATGCGGACGCCCTTCCCTTCGCGCCGGAACAAGCGGGACAACCAGCCCATCACCAGACCTCCGCGAAGATTTCCGGTCCCTCGGCGGGGGCGGCCAGGGCACGCCCAACCGCCATGATCAGGGCAACGGCGCCGTCGATCTTGGAGCTCTCGCGCTCCTTGGTCGGGTAGAAGTATTTCACCGGCCCGCCGCCGCGCGCCTGCTTGAGCACCACGTTGCCCATCATCCACGTGAGCACAGGATCATCGGCATGCCGGATGGTGCAGGCGGCGATGCGCGCTTCGAGTTCCTTCATGGGTTCGCTCAGGTTGCCCGGCCCTTGCGTCACTTCCACGATGTCGAACGCGGCCCAGCGGGCTACCCGGTCCATGAGGAACGTCGCTTCGCGCGGGTCGTAGCCGATGGCCTGCACGTCCAGCAGGTCGGCCCATGCGCGCATGTCGTCCTCGATCTGGCCGAAGTCGGTACGAGCCCCGTCGGAAACGGTGAGCGCACCCACATCACGGAACGTCCGGTAATGTGCGTTCTGCGGCTTCTCCACGGTATCGCTCGGCAGGTAGTGCCGGGCGAACACCCGCAGCAGTTCGCCATCCTCGACCACGGCCAGGAGGGAAGCCACGTCGGTACGGCTGGCGAGATCGAGCCCGAGCCAGGCCCGGCGCCCGGCAAAGTCCTCGATGCGCATGCCGGGGGCCGCGCACTCCGCCCACTTCACCATGTCGGTCCACGCCTGCCCCGCGTTCATCCACTTGTTCAGGTGCTTGCACAGGATGATGTTGCGGCGCGCCGGGCTGGTCATGGCCTCCCGGTAGCGGTCGCGCAGGTAGTCCTCATGCAGGCTCACGCCAAAGTTCGGGTTGGCCTTGCGCCACACCGCGAAGTCCTTCCAGTCGTCGGACTCGTCCACGCCGAACATGATCACCAGCACGGTCGGATCGAGCGCGCCTGCCTCCAACTCCTTGGCCAGTCGGTCCCGGTGTTCGTAGCAGGGCGCGGAGGTGTCCACACCCGCCGTGGTGATGACCACCAGCAGAGGCTGCGTACGCGCGCCCATGCCGGTCTTCATGGTGTCGTAGAGGTCCGGCGTCTTGTGCTCGTGGAACTCGTCAACGAGAGCCCCGTGCGGGCTGGCCCCATCACCGGGCTTGCCCACCACTGCCTCGAAGCGGCTGGCGCTCGCCAACTGGTAGATGGTGCCGGGGTTCTTCTCCGTGCCACCAAGGTCGATCCCGAAATGCTCCCGGTAGGCGTGGTTCCGCAGGGTCATCATCCACGCGGGCCGGAAGACCTCCAGCGCCTGGTCGAGCGTGGTAGCCCCCGAGTAGACCTCGGCACCGGGTTCCGAGTCGGCTACCAGCAGGTAGTTGCCGATGATGGCCCCGAGCATCGACTTGCCGTTCTTGCGCGGGATTTCGGCGTAGAGTTCGCGGAACCGGCGCAAGCCATCCTCCCGGACCCACCCGAACAGGCACCCCAGCAGGAAGACTTGCCACTCCTCCAGGCGCACCCGCTGCCCAGCCCACTTTCCTTTGACGTGGACCATATTCTCGGCGAAGGCGCAGACCCGGTTGGCCTTCTCGGCAGAGAACGCATAGGGGCTTCCGCCTCCCTCGACCGCTGCGAGGTCGGACAGGTGCCGCTTGCAGGCCAGCACAACCCGCCTGCCCGCGATGGCCTTCCCGGCCACCACTGCATGCGCGTATGCGTGCACCCGCTCCGCGTAGCTCTTGGCGCGCTGCCTACCCACCGAATGCCCCCCACGGGTTCTCGTCGCTCTGCCCCTTCTGCTGACGGCCCACGCGGCCAATCGACGCGGGGGTAAGCCCGAACTCGGCGGCCAGCGATTGCGCATGCCTGCGCGCCTCGTTCAGCATGGCCACCTCCGGATAAGGCCGACACATCACGTCACCCTGCGCGGTGGTCGTGGTGTACGAGCGACCGTTCTCGCGGATGAACCGCTCAAGCTCCTCGATCTCGGCAAGACGGGCGGCCAGCAGGCCCAGCGTTTCCTCGAAGGTTTCGGAGGCCAGCCCAAGCGGTGAGAGCTTGGCGCAGAGCACCCCGAACCACACCAGCGCCCGCCCCGAAAGGAACGCAGGGGCGTTCGCCACCACCGCCGACGGTTCAGGCGCCGCCTCGTTTGCCCGGTCCTTGCGGAAAGTGCCCTGGAGCACCTTCAGGGTGCGTGGTTTCTGCTTCCGTCCTGTCGCCACTTTTGGTCCTCAGTTTTGACATCGCGCGAAATCGGGAGACCACTCCGGTCTACCGGTTGCCCACTCAAAGATTTACCCTCCCCCTCCCCTTGGCCGCCCGCCGTCCTCGCGGTTGGTCTTGGCGGTGTGGCACCGGTGGCAAAGGGGTTGGAGGTTCGCCCTGTCGTCCGTTCCGCCGCGTGCCCTGCTCACGATGTGGTCAACGTCGGTGGCAGGTACGAGGTGGCCCTGGGCTGCACAGGCACGGCAGAGCGGCTCCTCGCGGAGCACTTGGGCGCGGATGGCCCGCCATGCCCGGCCATAGCCACGTGCGGCAGCACTTCCCCTTGCCTTGTCCTGCCGTGCCTCGCGCTCGGCCGCTCGGACTCGTGCCGCTTCGGCGTGCGGAGGGCAGTAGCCCGAGGCGTCGCGGGTCAGGGCCCGGCAACCGGGATGCCGACAGGGCTTGAGGGGCCGGAGGGTACTCATGTGCGCCTCCTAGCCTCCCGTTTGCATCGCTCTTCGGCGAGGGTGCTGTAGGTGGTGTCGAGGCCCCAGGGATGGGGACCGATAGGACACGGGTGTCCTATCAGAGCGGACACGGGTGTCCTCTCCACTATTCCACCTCTCTTTCCACCCTCCGGAGGGCTTGCAGCCCTCAGCACAGAGGAGCGCCCGGTGCGCTGGGAGACGAAGAGTCCGGAGTCCACGAGGGTGGCCACGGCGCGCCGGACGGTCCTGACGGTGACCCCGCAGAGTTCCGCCAGTCTGGCTTGGGAAATGCGTGCGCGCCCGGAGCGCGCATCGAGCGAAAGCGCCAGCACGAGCCCGACGAGCCTTTCGGTTGGCGTCAGGGCTGCCGCAAGGATACGGCGCTGGAGTGCGAAGGTGTCTGTGCATGGGCGTTCGCTCGTCATGTTGGCAGGGGCGGGTTGTTGTTGCCTTCGGGCGTGGCCCCGCCCCTGTGCCCCACGGCTCCGCGCACCAACGCAGCCCGTGGCGGCGGCCCGAGAACTATTCCTCGTTTCCCCCGGTCTTGCCGGTGCCCGTCCGGCTTCCGAGGAGTGCGCCGATCACCTCGGCAATCCGTCCCTGCAATGCATCCAGCACGGCACCGCCGGAGTACGCGGAGACAGACGCGCATGCGACGCGGGCCGTCTCCGGTAGCGATGTCAGGTCCACCAGCATCAGGTTGGTCACAACCCCGGCGAAGAGGGCGACGACGATGGAGCAGAACCAGCCCCACAGGCTTTTCTCTCCACACTTGGCTGCGCGGGCCATGCCTCCGGCCACGGAGAGGGCCAGCACGAGCCACATGCTGGTGAGCCAATCCTTGATCTCGTTCATTCGGTGCCCGCCCATTTCCGCATCCCCGCCTTGTCGGCATTGCACCTGCCCAGGGCCGCTCGGCTGTCCTGCGCGTAGTCCAGCAGGTCACCATTGGTTGCCCCGTCCCAAACGGGCGGGTCGGGTGTCGGAGTCTCCTGCATGAGCGTGGCGGGCGGCGTGAGCCTGACGGTTTCGGGCACGGCCACGACCTCCCGCCTATTCGCGGAACAGGCCCCGCACAGCATCAGGCAGAGGCACAGCGTTCCAATCGCGTACGGTCTGGTCATTGCGCAGGGCCTCCTGCCACGTCCGACGGTCAGCGACCCGTCGGGCGTTGATGTCGTTGATGCGCTGATCCCGCTCGGCAAGGAGCGTGTCCCGCTTGGTGATCTCGGATTCCATGGCCTTGAGCGAGGTCGCGTAGGCGGCATTGGACGCCCGGAGGGTCTCCGCAGTGCTCTGCGCCTCGGAAAGTTCGGCCCGGAGCGCCCTGATCTGCATTTCGCGGATGTAGAGCGCCCCGCCGAGAGCGGCGACAACAAGGGCCACCGTACCGGCTGCTAGGAGCTTGCGACTCAGGCTGCTGGGCAAAAGCGCCATGGCTAGGCCCTCTCCACCGCCATGCCGACCCCGCGCCCGATGGTGGCCGTGTCATAGGGGTGCTGGCCGTTCTCGTGCCGGATGATGCAGGCGACGAGGGTGGGCAGCACATCGGCTACGACAATGGGATCGTCAGGGCCGACGCCGAGACGCTCCGCGACGTGGCGGATGTAGGCTTCGGTGTTGTTCTCGGTCGGGGGTGCCCAGCGCGAGATGATCTGCCGGACCGTCTTGAGCCCGTGCTTGCGCTGGTAGTTGAGCAGGATGACGGCCATCGCACGGATGCCGTCTTCGGGCGTGGCGAACGTGCAGAAGTCGGGATCGCCCTGGATCGGGGCGAGTCCCTTCCACTTGTCACCGTGGCGGATGTTGCCGGGGTTGTTGTTGCGGATGCCGCGCGGGATAGCCATGGCTACGCTCCTGTTTGGAAGAAGCGTAGCGCGGGGAGGCGGGAGAGAGGCAAGGAAAGGAGAGTTGGAAACCCCTGTTTCCAACCACAAAACAGGAGACCCCCTTAACGGGGGGCCACGCATAGTTTTTTAGACATTGTTAATCTTCCATCTCAAGCACACGGTACTCTCCTGCATCGCCATCGTACACTTCAACTTCAACGCCATATCTCGTAGCGCGCACGTCTTCTACATCAACATCTTTATATTGCCCATCGGAGTAATCATAAATTTCTATGGTTTCTCCAGGGCGCACCAAGTTCCCCTTGTCAATCTCAACGTCCGCTCCTCGCTCTTGATCATACCCACTCCACGCATGGGCAACTCCTCCCCAAAAAATCACCATTACCATCGCAAGTAACATGTTACGCATATTTTACACTCCCTTGCCGAGGAGATACCAAACCTTCCCCGCAAAACGAAGCCCTTTATAGCGTTGGGAGTTGTGGGGTGATATTGAGTGGAGACGTCCACCGAATCCACTCGCCCTGAACCTGTTCCCGTCGATCTCCCACGCCCCCACACCCAGGACACGTATAGGTCACGTCCCTGTCGTCAGGCCCAGCTGGGCGTGTCTTCAGGACAAGCAACAGCGTCCCGCACTCCGGGCACCGCACGCCATTCCTCGGCCTCGCCATCAGCACTTCCTCCCGGCGCTCGCGCGCTTTCAGGTTTACCACTCTTTTTCCATACCCTGGCTTGACAGACTGAGCCTTCCCTCATAATTTAACGCTACACGGTAAACGCTGGACGGCAAATGATAGCTTCATTCCGCTGCAAAGAAACGCAGGCGCTCTTCGAGGAGGACGCGCCAAGCAAAAAATTTGGGAGCATAGCCAATCCTGCCCGCCGCAAGCTCGATATGCTTGCGGCGGCGACGCGCTTGGAAGACCTACGCTCTCCACCCGGCAATCGCTTAGAGGCCCTCTCGGGCAATCGCCAAGGACAACACAGCATCAGAGTCAACGACCAATGGCGAATCTGTTTTGTCTGGCTTGCTGGGTCAGCGCACAACGTTGAAATTGTAGACTACCATTAATGGAGGATGCCATGCGCATACGCACGCACCCCGGCGAAATACTGCTTGAAGAATTTCTTAAGCCTTTAAACATGACACCGCACGCATTATCTGTCGAAATACGCGCTTCTGCAACGCGCATAAACGATATTGTACGCCTGAAAAGAAACATTACAGCTGACACAGCCACTAGGCTTGCAAGGTTTTTTGGAACAAGCTCAGAATTCTGGATGAACCTTCAGGCTGCATATGACATATCAATAGTCGAGCATGAAAAAGAAGAAGAACTCTCTAAAATAATACCGCACACAGCACGTGAGATTGAGGCCCACACCACAGCCTATAAAGATCACGTCGCGTGGGAAAAGCCCAGCCACGCGAAAGAAACCGAAACAATAGAGTTGTACCGAGGCCTGCTCGGACAGATGCAGAGAACCATCCCTCTACCGACGAGTATCCAAAGCAATACCTGCGGGCTACAGCGTCCATTGGCTGCCTAGCACACGGATTACAAATGGAAATTAAGAATACCAGAAAGCCGCCCGTGGAAATCTCGGCCCACTTCTTTACTGAGGTCGAGGTTATCGCTGACGCCTCTGCAATCTCGGACATCAATGCCCGGAAACCAATTGGATATGAATTTAAACGAGATGTAGAGCTCGCCCCCCCAATACAGGGTTCAGAAGACTTCCTGGTGACTCTCACTGTTTGGACAGAAGAAGCAGAAGACATGATAAAGGCGTATAATGTCAGGGTTAAGGTTGTCGGCTTCATCAAAGTCGGCAACGAGGTACCCGAAGCAGAACGCCAAGGCATTGCAGCATGCATAGGAGCTTCTCTTCTGTACAGTGCAGCGCGAGAATATATATACACCCTGACCCAACGCGGACCGTATCCTCCAATATATCTCCCCACGGTCTCTTTCCTCCCCAATGGAGATGCACCAAGCGATCAACAGGAAGCGCCACAACTCCCCTCATCCATCTGAACATCTACAGGCCCCACCTCGGTGGGGCTTTTGATTACCCGCCCCTCCTCAACTCGCATTCCTAAATGCGCCTAGAACCTCTCCACGTCCCACTCACCGCGCTTGCCAGGCTTCACGGCCACGAATGTGAACCAGGGCTTCTGCTTGGCCGCGACCTTGATCTTCACACGGGCATCGTCTTCCCAGTGCCCCTTCACCTCGTGAAGCTCGACAACGCCACTCGCCCGGATCACGAGAAAGTCGGGCGTGTAGAACGTCTTGTCGGCGAGCCGCAGCTTGAGCCCCTCGTAGTCCCAGCCCACGATCTTGCCCGCCCGTTCGAGGGCGGCCAGATACTCGGCATACCGGGCCTCGGTCTGGTTCATCCCCTCGTTGCGGTAGGTCCGACCAGGCGCGGGAAGCCGCCCCTTGGCCTTCACCGGCGCCGGGACACCTGCCGGGCGCTGCACGGATGTCGCTGTCTGCACCGGCGCACGGTTGCGCATCCACTTCTCCAGCCCCCCAGCCGCCTTGATCTCTGCTGCGCTGACCGTGCTCATCGTGCGACCCCCGCCAGGGCTTCGGCGCGTGCCCGCTCGTGTTCCGGCCGCTCCTGCCAGTCCACGCCGCCACGCTCGAAGGCCCGCACCGCGCGCGGCACC
>NZ_VRYY01000065.1 GCF_015731765.1 Nitratidesulfovibrio oxamicus | reverse complement strand
GGCGCGGGCCGCGTCGGGCGGCATGCCGCCCCGGTAGGGGCGGTCCTCCGCAATGGCCGTGAACACGTCGGCCACGGCCACGATGCGCGCCGGCAGGGGCAGGTCGTCGCCTGCAAGCCCGTAGGGATAGCCGCTGCCGTCCATGCGTTCGTGGTGCAGCGCGCCCCAGGTGGCCACCCTGGTGAAGCCGGGGACAGATGCCAGAATATCCATGCTGTGCTCCGCATGCCGGCGCATCAGGTACATTTCCCCATCGTCCAGCCGCCCCGGCTTTTCCAGGATGTCCAGCGAAACGCCCAGCTTGCCGATGTCGTGCAGCAACCCCGCCACGTACAGGGCCTTGCCCTGCGGGCCGTCGAACCCGGCCCAGCGGGCCAGCAGGCGTGCCGTTTCCGCCACGCCGCTGGAGTGGGTGGCGGTGAAGGGGCTGCGCGAATCGATGACCAGCGAGAACAGCGCGGAAAACGAGATGATCCCGTCGGCATCCAGAACCTCGTTTTCCAGCTTGCTGCCCGTACCGGAGTGCAGATGGCATTCCGGCGCGCGCAGCCCGGCGGCAAAATCCGGGTCGACCGTCAGGTCGTACAGGGCATCCAGCGCATCGGGCCGGAACAGGATGGATCGCCCCCGTTCCAGTCGTTTCATGGCGCCCGGAAACTGCCGGGCGGGGTCTTCGCCGCGCCGCAGTTGCACGTCCAGCCTGTCGGCCATGTGGATGATGTGCGCGGCTTCGGGAACGCCGTCATCCCCCTTGCCGTGGCACCACGGCGCATGGTGATGGCGCACCAGGCGCGCGGCTTCGGCCAGTCGCGGACAGGTGCCCAGCATCACGGCCCCGGCGCGGGAGTGCGAATCCATGTCCTGCTCGAAGACCAGTCCTTCCAGGGCCGCCTTCAGCGGCACGGCCCCCGCGTCGTGCATCAGCGAGGCCAGCAGCAGTTCGCACCTGTCCCTGTCGGGCAGGCCAAGGCGCTCGGCAAGCCGCGCGGCGATGAACCCCACGTGCACGTGATGCGCGGCAACAGCCGGGCTCACCAGGTCGAGCGCACGGGAAAAGGCCACGGTCAGGTCGATGAGCCTGACTTGCAAAGGCTGCTGCATGCGTGTGTCTCTGACGGGACGACGGGCGCGCCGCGCTTCCCCCGAAATGCGCCGTGCCCTTTTCTTTCGCCCCGGCGCCATGCGGCGCCGGTTGATTGTTGGGGATGGTTGCCGTGGTGCATGCCCCGGCATGCAAAAAATCGTAGTGACGCCAAGCGAAGGTTTACCGAGCCGCGCACGATGGCCGCAGGACTCGCATCCCGCTCGGGTCGCTGGCCAACGGGCAAAAAGACCGGTTGGAGGCAGCCCCTACCCGCCGCATTCGGCCGGATCACCCTGCAACTTGTCCAGCGCATGGGCCAGCGCGGGCAGCACGGCGGCAAGATTCTCGGCCACGGCCTTGCGGCTGCCGGGCAGGTTGACGATGACCGCCCCGCCCAGGGTGCCCGCCACCGCGCGTGAAATGACCGCGTTGGGCGTCTTGGCCAGGCTTGCGGCCATCATGGCCTGCTCGAAGCCGGGCAGGCGCCGTTCGATGACCGCCAGGGTGGCTTCCGGCGTCACGTCGCGCGGGCCGATGCCGGTACCCCCGGTGGTCAGGATGAGGTCGTAGCCCTGGGTCAGGGCCAGGTCCACCAGCAGGGCGCGCAGCCGCTGGCCGTCGTCGGGCAGCAGGTAGCCGCGCTCGATGCACAGCGGCATGGCCTCGCGCACCATCTCGGCGATGGTGGGGCCGCTGGCGTCCTGACGCAGCCCGGCGGCGCCCTTGTCGGAAAGGGTCACCCAGGCCAGGGCGCGCCCCCGGCGTCGCGCCAGCAGGTGCAGCACCCGACCGCCCGGTTCGTCACACAGGGCTTCCACGAACACGCAGGCCCCGGCATGCGCCGAGCCGGAACGGGGCAACAGGGTGCGCCCCACCACCCGGAACAGCGGATCGCCCATGGGATCCAGCAGGGCGTCATGCAGGGTGGCACCCACGGCCAGCCCCAGCACCACGTCCGCCTGCACGGCCGCCAGCGCGGGCAACGCCCCCGGCAACCCCACGGGGCCAGCGGCCAGCGCGATGATGCCTCCCCTGGGCACGGGCATGGTGGCAACGTCAAGCATCACGTGGTCGTCGCCCATGGCGGCCTCCCTGCATGCGGTGTGCATTGTGGACATGATTCGGATTATCCCCCACCCTGCGCTGCGACAAGAATCGTGCGTGCCCCGCCGGGGCCTGGGCGTCGTCTTTGCCCCGCAACATCTGCGGCAGGCACGTTCACCCCACCGCGCGAAAGGCCGGGCGCAAAGACTGCACGCAGCCCCTACCGGGCATCGGGGCGGCAGAGATGCTCGCCCATGGCGCCGTAGAAGGCCTGCGCGGCATCCTTGCAGCCCTTGCGGGAGTGGATGTTCACCCAGGTGTCTTCACAGTAGGTGTTCATGGCGCGCAACTGCTCGTCCACATTCAGGGCATCCACGCCCTTCACGCAGGCTTCCTCGGACAGGTAGTGGTTGCCGCGCAACGGAAAACGCACACGGGTGGCCTCGCATCCGCGCATGCAGCCGTTGCGGGTGAGCACGCCGTACTCGTCGTCCTGCTGGCAGCGCGCCTGGCACGCCACTATCAACGGATCGGTGGCCACGTGCGACAGGCCGCCGCGCCCGCCGCACCCGGCAAGGGACAGGACCAGCACGAGGGCGACCGGAACAAGAACCGGCATGGCAATTCGCCGCATGGAAACCTCCGTTGAAGCTGCGCACGGCCCAGGCCGTGCGGATCATGCACAGGTAAGGCTGGACGGAACCCGGTGAACCGGTCGGACTTCAGTGGACCAGACGGACCTGACAGACCAGGCAAACCGGACTGGACGATTCGGCTCCAGGCAATCGCCATCGTCCTCGATCACGCGTCACCCACGATCAAGGGCAAGACGCAGGCCGAAGCCCACCATCAGACCGCCCACGCCGCCTTCCAGAGTCCGCTGCACGCCGGGGCGCAACAGGGTGGCGCGCGCCCGGTGCACCGAAACGGACAGGAACGAAAACCACAGCACGGCCACCACGGCCTGCATGCCGCCGAACAGACAGGCCCGGACAAAGGCGCCGCCCAGCATTGCCGCCCCGGAGCCCCCATCGGCCCCCGCCATGCCCCCGGCGGCCACCACGTTGGGCAGCACGGCCAGATAGAACACGGCCACCTTGGGGTTCAGCACATTGCTCAGAAAACCTTCCACCCACGCCCGGCGCACCATGCCGCGCGTGGCTGCGCGGTATGCGCGCCACTGGGCCGGGCCGGGCGGCACGGTGCCCGGCGTTTCGCACGCATCCGGTGCAGACGGGGCGTCATGCGCAATCGGCGCGACCGGCGCATCGGGACCGCCCTTCCATGCACCGTGCAGGGCGCGCACGCCCAACCACACCAGATAGGCGGCCCCCACCAGACGCACCACGTGGAAGGCCCCGGCGGAATGCACCAACACGGCGGATACGCCAAGGCCGGAACACACCACGTGCACCAGCAGGCCCGACACGCAGCCCAGCGTGGTGGCAACGCCGCCCCGCGCGCCCACGCGCAACGAATTGCGCACCACCAGCATGGTGTCCGGGCCGGGGGTTACCACCAGCAACGCGGCCAGCCCCAGAAAGGCCAGAAATTCATGATTCACGGCAGATCCTCGCCCCCCAAACGCTGAAGCGTCACCAGACGCGCCAGCGGATGGGCGCGACTCTACCCGTTACGCCTGACGGGGGCAACAGGGGGCGCCACCCACCCCAGTGGGGGGCCACCGTGAAGACAACCGGGGCATCCATTGCATGGAATGCCCCGGGAATTGCCTGCGAGATGCGCAGTGTCTTTGCCTTACAGAGGCCAAGCCGGGTCGCGTCAGGCTGTGCAAGGCTGCAGGGTTTTCGTTCTCCGGCACGGAAGCTGCGCCTTTTGCGCAGGGACGCGGCCTGAGCGAACCTACAGGGAACCTACAGGATCTGGCTCAGGAACAGCTTGGTCCGCTCATGCTCCGGCGCGGTGAAGAACTTGTCCGGCGATCCCACTTCCAGAATGCTGCCCTGGTCCATGAACACCACGCGGTCCGCCACTTCGCGGGCAAAGCCCATCTCGTGCGTCACCACCACCATGGTCATGCCCTCGCGGGCCAGATTCTTCATGACGTCCAGCACCTCGCCCACCATTTCCGGGTCCAGGGCGCTGGTGGGTTCGTCGAACAGCATGGCTTTCGGGTCCATGGCCAGCGCACGGGCAATGGCCACGCGCTGCTGCTGCCCGCCGGAAAGCTGGTCCGGGTACACGCCATGCTTTTCGGCAATGCCCACCTTGCGCAGAAGCTCCATGCCCTTCTTCTCGGCCTCGGCCTTGCCGCGCTTGCGCACGGTCTGCTGGGCCAGGGTCAGGTTCTCCAGCACGGTCAGGTGCGGAAACAGGTTGAACGACTGGAACACCATGCCGACCTCGGCCCGCACCTCGTTGATCTCGCAGTCGGGGTCCAGGATGTCGCGCCCTTCGATGAGGATGGAGCCTTCATCGGCGTATTCCAGCCGGTTCAGGCAGCGCAGGAAGGTGCTCTTGCCCGAGCCGGAGGGGCCGATGATGACCACCACCTCGGCGGGGGCCACGGACAGAGAAACGCCGCGCAGGGCGTGCAGTTTGTCGGGGGTGTAGAAGAACTTGTGGACGTTGGTGGCGTTGATCATCGGATGGCCCTGCGTTCAAGGTACTGCACGAACAGCGAAAGGGTGAAAGTAAGCACAAGGTACAGCACCGCGCAGACGATCCACAGCTCGAACGGCTGGAGCGAGGTGGTGACCACCTCGCGCGTGGCCTTGGTCAGTTCGCGGATGGCGATGACCCCGAGCAGCGACGAGTCCTTGATCAGGCTGATGAACTGCCCGGCCAGCGGCGGCATGATGCGCCGGAAGGCCTGCGGCAGGATGACCTTGCGCATGGCCTGGGCGTAG
Source organism: Nitratidesulfovibrio oxamicus (assembly GCF_015731765.1). GTDB lineage: Bacteria > Desulfobacterota > Desulfovibrionia > Desulfovibrionales > Desulfovibrionaceae > Cupidesulfovibrio > Cupidesulfovibrio oxamicus. The sequence goes on along the minus strand of NZ_VRYY01000065.1, from coordinate 2,717 downwards.
CTCATGCCCAGCGAGCGCGCGGCCTCCATCTGTCCGCGGTGCACCGACTGGATGCCCGCGCGCACGATTTCGGCCACGTAGGCCCCGGTGAACAGGGCCAGCGCCATGACGCCGTACCACAGGGGCGATATGCCCCCAAGGCCCACGTGTTCGAGCAGGGCGTTGATGAGCGTGCCCACCACGAAATACCACAGGAATATCTGCACCAGCAGCGGCGAGCCGCGAATGATCTCGATGTAGGCGATGGCGCCCCAGCGTAGCATGGGGTTGATGGAGATGCGGCACAGCCCCGTGACCACCCCGATGACGATGCCGCCGATGATGGCCAGCACGCTGACTTCAAGGGTTACCCACAGCCCTTCCAGCAGGATGCCGGGCTTGTTCAGCTGGTAGCGGCCCAGCACGTCGCCCCGGTAGGCGAAGTCGCCGGAAGACACCAGCACCTTGCCCTCGCCGGGCAGCATGTGGGTGTGTTCCTCGCCGGAGGCGTCGCGCACCACCACGCGCTGTTCGTTGCCCTGGCGGTCGATGATGGTGACGTCGCCTTCCGCCTCGGCGCGCACGTCCGCCGCCTCGTTCACCCAGAAATACTGGGGCACGCGGTTCCAGCGCCAGATGTATTCCACCGACGAGGAGGCGACCCAGAAGAACGCCACCAGCGCCAGCATGGCCGCCACGAACATGGCTTTCCAGAACAGGAAGAAGCTCCTGCCCTTGGGCTTGTCCAGCCCTCTGTACTGCGTCATCGTGATTCCTTTTGCGGCGCGGCCACGCGCCCGGCACGGGTGCGAAACCCTGCGGACGGTGAAAGCGCCGGGGAGATGGCCGCGCCAGGGCGCGGTGAAAGCCGCATGGCTTCGCGCGGGGGCGGTTCCCTGCCCTTTCCCGGTGAGGGGGAAGAAACGGGGAACCGCGCCCGCGCGAAACCGTGGGGATGCGGGCCGGACGGAGCAAGGCGGGGCGGGCGGATGCCCGCCCCAGCCGGAAACCTCAGGCTACTGCACCTGGGCGCGCCACTCGGTCGACTTCATCCACTTGCTGTAGATGCGTTCGTAGCGGCCGTCGTTCTTGATCTGGCTCAGGAAGTTGTCCAGGAAGTTCAGGAAGTCGGGGTCACCCTTCTTGATGCCGAAGCCCAGCGGCTCGTAGGTGAAGGGCTTGTCCAGGTGAATGGCCTTGCCCTTGCCCTGCTCGGCCATGAACACCACGTTGAAGGGCATGTCGTACACCCAGGCGTCGGCCTTGCCGTTGATGACTTCCAGCGCGCCGTCGGCTTCCTTTTCGAAGGACTTGTACTTGGCCTTGGGCAGCATGCGCTTGGCGGCTTCCTCGCCGGTGGTGCCAAGGCGCGAAACCACGGTGTATTCAGGCTTGTTCAGGTCTTCCCAGGTCTTGACCTTGCCTTCAAGCTTCTTGCTGACGATGACCGACTGGCCGACCACGATGTACGGGTTGGCGAAATTGATGCGCAGGTTGCGCTCCTGGGTCACGGTCATGCCGCTGATGATGATGTCGAACTTGTCGCTGAGCAGGGCCGGGATCATGCCGTCGAAGTCGGTGTTCACGGGCACGAACTTCACGCCCATGGCCTTGGCCAGTTCCTTGGCCAGGTCGATGTCGAAGCCGACGTAGTTGCCGTTCTTGTCGGTCATTTCGAAGGGCATGTAGCCCGCGTCGAAGCCGACGCGCAGTTCGCCGCGCGCCACGATTTCGTTGAGGGTGGATTTCTTGGCCAGCTCGATGTCGGCGGCCATGACGGGCGCGGCGACGAGCACGGCCAGCAGCATGGCGGCCAGCAGCTTGAACAGTTTCATGCGTTCCTCCATCGGATATCGTTGAAAAACCACAACCGGCAACGCGATGCCGCGCCCCGACGCACGGCGGGCGTCGGCAATCCGCCCAAAACGCGCGGGGCGCGGCGCAGACCCCACGGGAGCCCGCTTTGAAATTTCACGGATGCCTGGCGCATCCTGTGCGCACGGCAGGGGGTTCGTTCTCCGGCGAGGAAGATGGGCCCACTGCGGAGGAAGCGCGCGACAGTCGTCATGCGGGCCTGCGAGCATTACCCCGACCGTCGGAAAACGCGAAGCGCGAACCCAACGGATGGAAACCGCAACGCACGAATGGCGACCGCAGCGCACCCTGTCGTACCCGACCGGAGCAAATGGCAGAACCCGACGACGCCGGGGAACGAAAGACCGCCGTGCGGACTAGTATTTGCCCTCGGTAAGCACTTCCTTGACGATCATCTCGACGCGGCACGTCTCGCAACGCGGCATGGGTTCTTCCGGCACCACGATGATGCGCGTGGTGCGGCACTTGGGGCACATGACCTCGACGAAACCGCGCCTGTAACGGTCCTTCAACGGACCGTCCTTGTGTTGTCCTTCCTTGTTCACGGCAGCAACCTCCTTCCCGCCTCCGGACAGTGCACGCCTGCCCGCGCCACCGGAAACGGACCGGCATATTGGGCGAGCCCCCGCGAAAAATCAAGTCCGCAAGTGCGGCACCTCCCCCGGTGACTGTTTTGCGAATTCGCGCGGGGCGACCACAAGGCGCCGCCCATGGCGGTCATTCCAGCCCCAGGGATTCTTCCGTGGCCCGCTTGCGCGCGTCGCGCTCCAGCAGGTGCACCACTGCCCCGGCTTCCGGCAGCCCGCTGCGCGACACCGCCGCGATCAGGTCGCGGATGCGCCCGTCCTCGCGCAGCCAGGCCC
>NZ_VRYY01000064.1 GCF_015731765.1 Nitratidesulfovibrio oxamicus | reverse complement strand
GCAACGGCAGCACGGCAATGCCCGCCGCCGCCGCCTCGCGCGCCAGGGGCGCGCCCGCCGGGCAGGCCACCACCACCGAAAACCCGTCACTGTGGTGCAGCGCACGGGCCAGGTAGAACACCTGCAACTGGCCCCCGCGCATCTCGCGCCCCAGGTCCAGCAGAATGATGTGCATGATGGTGTCGGTGGTCATGGCAACGTGGGTTCCTGCATATTGAAAAACATTCCAACCGGGGAGGGGACCTTTTGAAAAAGGTCTCCCTCCCCGGACCCCACCCCCCAAAATTTTTTATTCGGGGGGGCATTCAATAACGATAACCTTGCAAGGCAAAGCGGTATCCCCGCACTCACCCTATTGAAAAGTTTTGAAGAGGGGATGGGGGGCGTGGGGGGCAGGAGGGAAACTTTTGCGGCAGCCGTTATGTGAGTGCTTGCGCGAACATTACGGATGGCGACCGCAGAGCGAAAAGTTTCCCTCCTGCCCCCCACATGCGTTCATATTCTCAACGAATTCAAAAAGGAATCCCGTGCTCCATCAAATCCGCCTGCAACAACGCCCGCAACCGGCGTGAAACCGGACCGGGGCGGCCATCGGCCACGGGCCGGCCCTCGTAGGCAACCACGGCCACGCAGTCGGAGCTGGTGCCCAGCACCAGGATTTCGCGGGCGGCGTGCAGTTCTTCCTCGCGCACCTTGCGGAAGCTGACGGGCACCTCGCCCTGGGCCAGCTCCACTGCGCGCAGCACGGTGGTGCCGGCAAGGGCGTTGGTGAACTCCGGCACCACCAGGGTGCCGGCCTGGTCCACCAGGGCCACGTTGGCGATGGCGGTTTCGGCCAGGCAGCCGTCGTCGTCGAACGAGAAGGGCACGTCCATGCCGCGCTCGTGCGCCTCGCGGGTCATGAGCACGTTGGGCAGGTAGTTGGCGTTCTTGATGCGCGCAAGGTAGCCCTGCTTGGCGGGGATGGAACTGCGGAAGGCGGTCAGCCCCTTGTCGAACCACGCCTCCGGCCTGGGGGTGAAATGGTAGGCGGCCACGTACAGGCTGGGTTCCGGGCATTCGGCGGGGTCGATGCCGAAGCCGCCGGGACCGCGCCCCACCAGCACGCGGATGGAGCCGTCGGCCTCGCCGCCCGCCTTGGCCACCTCGATGATGATCTCGCGCAGGCGCTCCCAGGTGCACGGCGGGGCAAGGTACAGCCCGGCGGCGGAGCGGCGCATGCGCTCAAGGTGCGCGTCCAGTTGGTAGATGCGGCGGTGCAGGTACTTCATGCTCTCGAAAATGCCGTCGCCGCGATGGGCAAGGTGGTCGTCGAGAGGCATGAGCATCAGGCGCGGGTTGCGGCAAATGGCGCCCACACGGTGCTCGTAGAAAGCGATGATGCCCGCTTCGCCGGGGCGTCCGCGGGACAGCAGGCGGGCGACGTAGTCGTCGGTATCAAGCACGGGGATCACGGCGTGATCACTCCTTATGGCGGTGGGTGGCGATGGGTTCGCGCGCCAGCGGGAAACATCCCCCTGCGCCGGGCGGACGCGCGGCCATCCGCCCGGTCTGCAATGCCGGGGCCGGATGGCCGCGTGATGGATTCGTGATGTCGGCCTTCGGCCCCTAGCGCAGAAACAGTTGCGGGTCGCGCACCCTCAACAGATCCCGCTCCACCAGCGCCTCGGCTATCTGCACGGCGTTCAGGGCCGCGCCCTTGCGGATGTTGTCGGAAACGATCCACATGTTCAGGCCGTTGGCGATGGTCTCGTCCTCGCGGATGCGGCCCACGAAGGTGTCATCCTCGCCTGCCGCGTCGGTGGGCATGGGGTACATCTTCTGGGCGGGGTTGTCGTACACCCGCACGCCGGGGGCCTGCGCAAGGATGGCTCGGGCTTCCTTGGCCGAAAGCTTGCGCTCGGTCTCGATGTTCACCGACTCGGAATGGCCGTAGAAGACGGGCACGCGCACGCAGGTTGCGGTAACCTTCACGGAGGGGTCCTCCATGATCTTCACGGTTTCCAGCACCATCTTCATCTCTTCCTTGGTGTAGTCGTTGTCCATGAACACATCGATCTGCGGCAGGCAGTTGAAGGCGATGCGGTGCGGGTACACGGCAACGTCCGGCTCCTGCATGTTGAACATCTGCCGCACCTGCTTTTCCAGCTCGTCGATGGCCTTCTGCCCGGTGCCGGAAACGGCCTGGTAGGTGGAGACCACCACGCGGGTGATCCTGGCCGCGTCGTGCAACGGCTTCAGCGCCACCACCATCTGGATGGTCGAGCAGTTGGGGTTGGCGATGATGCCGTTGTGCGCGGCAAGGGCGTGGGCGTTCACTTCGGGCACCACCAGCGGGCAACGCTCGTCCATGCGCCACGCGCTGGAGTTGTCCACCACCACGCACCCCGCCTGCACGGCATGGGGGGCGAATTTCTCGGAGGTGGACCCCCCCGCCGAAAACAGGGCGATGTCCACGCCCCGGAAGGATTCTTCGGTCAGTTCACGCACGGTCAGTTCGCCGCCCATGAAGGGCACCTTGTTGCCCGCGGAACGGGCCGAGGCGAAGGGGATGACCTCCGCAGCGGGAAATTCGCGCTGTTCCAGCGTGTTCAGCATTTCGCGGCCCACCGCCCCGGTGGCCCCGCACACGGCGACGACAAGTCTTTCCTTGGACATGATTCACTCCTTGCACTTGGAGGCGGACACCTGTCCGTCTCCCTGCCCCGGCGCAGCCCGCGCCGGGGTGCCTTTCATGGCGACCGCCCGCCATGTCGGCAACGGATGCAGCAACCCGCCGCATGGGCCTTTCCCCTCGGAAAAGGCCCGGCTACCCCTGCCATCACCCTGCCGGAATGCTTGCACCTGCCGCGCGCCGCCCCTGACGGAAAATGTCCCTGACGGGAACTGTCGCGCAGCCGGAATTGCCCACCATATGCCGACGCGCGGCGGAACGCAATTGACCGCGCGGGATCGGTTGCGGGAGTTTACCCCCAGCTAGAAACGGCGGACAAGAAACACGCCCACGGCCACCAGCACCAGCCCGGCAAAGCGCACCAGCCCCAGCGGACGCTCCGGGTAGCCCAGCAGGCCGAAGTGGTCCAGGGTCACCGACGCCGCCATCTGACCGGCCAGCACCAGCGCGATCATGGCCGTGGCCCCCAGGCGCGGGGCCAGAAAGGTGACCACGGTGACGAAAAACGCGCCCAGCAGGCCGCCCGTCCACTGCCACGCCGACGACGTGGACACCGAAGGAAAAGGAATGCGCGCCGCCAGCACGTACAGGGCCAGCGCCGCCGTGCCCACGGTGAACGAAATCAGCGAGGCCAGTGCCGGATGCCGCGCCCAGCTTGCCTGCAATGCCGCATTGATGCCCGCCTGCGTGGGCAGGGTTGCCCCGGCCAGCAGGGCCAGCACGATCCACACCATCTGTCCCATACGCCCTCCCGGCGTGTCATCGCCTGATGTGACCGGGATGGTGCGCCGTAACGCCGCCATCCGCGATATGTCCCGGCGCACCCGGAAACCTTGGGAGCGCCCCCCATGCTGCCAGAAAACCCCGTAAAAGGGACTTCGGGGGAACAGGGCATTCCGCTCCCCCGAAAAATATCGTTCATCCCGGCCAGATTCCGGCCCCGTCCTGCCTAGGCAGGCAGACCCGGCATGAACAGGCACGAACGGGGCTGCATCTGCCCGACAGGCCCGTTACCCGGCCCTGCACCCTACCCCGGCCCGTCCCGCAGGTCGGCCACCAGCGGCAGGTCCGCCTCCAGAAACGGCAGGCGCATGGCCTCGTCCCAGGTCAGCCACGCGAAGCGGTGGCCCTCCAGCGCGGTGACCGTGCCGGTGAACCCGGTCACGTGAAAGAAGTGCAGTTCCACCGACAGGTGCGGATAGTCGTGCCGCACGGTGCGCCAGAAGGCGGCCTGTACCGGGGTCACGCCCAGTTCCTCGCGCAGTTCGCGGGTCAGGGCGTCCACCGGGGTTTCGCCCGGCTCTATCTTGCCGCCGGGAAATTCCCAGAACCCCGCCTGCGGCTTGCCTTCCGGGCGCTCCACGGCCAGGAACCGCTGGCCATCCCACAGGATGCCCGCCACCACGGCGATACGCCGGGCGGGGGACGGTGTGGTCGCGTCCTGATCGCAGCCTGCCGCAAGAGGATTTTCGTTCGTTGGCGAGGAAAACGCGCTTGTCATGAGGGAGTATGCCTTAGCCGTTGGCGAGTCTTCGAGCCTTACGGATGCGGACCGCAACGCGCTCTTGTTGTATTCGGCCGAGCCTTAGCCGTTAGGCGAGCGCGCAGCGCGAGTCTTTGCGGATAAGGACAGCAGAGTCATGACGAGCGAAGCCTGACCGCTCTGCGCACGATGTCCGCAGGACTCGCAATCTCGCCCAACGGACACGCTTCGCGCCTTTCGGGCCGGAAGCCAACGGGCGAAAGAACCTTGCGGTCCTCATCTCAGGCCCCTTCCACGGTCAACGCCGCCCGCCGCGTCTCAAGGTCCGCGATCACCGCTTCCAGTTCGCTCATCTTTTCGAACAGCTCCTCGCCCTGCCGCTGCAATTCGCCAAAACGCTTCAGCAGTTCCGTGGTCCGGGCGGCATCGGCGTACACCGCCGGGTCGGCCAGGGTCTGCTCCACCTCGGCCTGTTCGGCCAGCGACGTTTCCAACTGCCTTTCCAGCTTTGCGTAGGCGTCCTGCCTGGGCTTCAGCTCCTTGTACAGGGCGTTGCGCTGCTCGGCCTGTTCGCGCTTGATGCGCTTCATGTCGTCGCGCGACAGCGATGGCGCATCGCGCCGGGCCTCGCCCGCGCCGGACTCCAGACTGCCGGTGTCGCCCTGCTGGCGGCGCGCCGCGTCGTATTCGTCGAACCCGCCCTCGTACACCGCGATGCCGCCGGGCGACAGCGCCCATATCTCGTCGGCCACGCCGGACAAGAGGTGCCGGTCGTGGGCCACCATCAGGATGGTGCCCTCGTAGCTCTGCAACGCCTCCACCAGCGCCTCGCGGCTTTCCAGGTCCAGGTGGTTGGTGGGTTCGTCCAGCACCAGGAAGTTGCAGCGGGCAAGAAACAGCGTGGCCAGGATCAGGCGGCTCTTTTCACCGCCGGAAAGCTCGCCCACCACGCGATCGAAATAGTTCTGCCCGAGCAGGAACAGCCCGAGCACGCTCATCAGTTCCTCTTCCGTGGTGCGCGGGTCGGACAGGCGGCGGATTTCGCTCAGCACCGTGCCCGAGGGGTTCAGCGTCTCCAACTGGTGCTGGCTGAAAAAGCCCATGCGCACCAGCGTGCCCATGACCACCGTGCCGCCGCTCTTTTCCAGCTTGCCGCCGATGACCTTCAGCAGCGTGGATTTGCCGCAGCCGTTGGGACCGGCCAGCGCGATCTTCTGGCCTCTGTAAATATTGAAGGTCAGGCTGGGCCACAGCCCCGTGCCGTCCGGAAAGGCGTATTCCAGGTCCACCACGCTGAGGATGGTCTTTTCCGCCCGCGCCGGTTCCGGCCACGAAAAATCCAGTTCGCGCCGCTTCTGCTCCGGCCTGTAGTTTTCCAGTTCCTTTTCCAGCTTCTTGGCCATCTTCTGGCGCGAACCCGCCTGCCGCGCCTTGGTGGCCTTGGCCCGGAACCGCCGCACGAAATCCATCTTGCGGGCTATTTCCTCTTGCAGGCGCTGGGCCTCGCGCTCGCGCTGGCCCTCCACCTCATCCTGCAGGGCCACGAACTGGCTGAACGTGCCGCGCCGGTACAGGGGCTTGCTGGCCCCCAGATACAAAACGTGCGTGCCCACCTTGTCCATGAACACCCGGTCATGCGCCACGAACACCAACGCCCCCTTGTAATCCATCAGAAAGGCTTCCAGCCATTCCACGGCTTCCAGGTCCAGGTGGTTGGTGGGTTCGTCCAGCAGCAGCACGTCCGCGCCCGCCGTCAGCACGCGGGCCAGCTTGGCGCGCTCGCGCCAGCCGCCCGACAGCTTGCGGATGGGCAGGCTCCACTTGCGTTCCGCAAACCCAAGGCCGGACAGCACCGCCCGCGCCCGGTGTTCCGGGTTGTACCCGTACACCTGCTCAAGCTCCGCCTGCTTCGCGCCCAGCCTGCGGATGGCCGCCTCGTCCCCGGCGTGCGTCGCCGCCTCCCACTCCGCCCAGAAGTCGTGCCACGCAGGCAGCACGTCCAACACCCAGTCCAGCAGGGGGCGGTCCAGCACGTCGTCGCCCAGTTCCTGCTGCACGTAGCCCAACCGGCAACCCTTGGGCAGCAGCACCTTGCCGCTGTCCGCAGATTCCACGCCCGCAATGATGCGCAGCAAGGTGGACTTGCCGCAGCCGTTGGGGCCGCACACGCACAGCCGCACGCCCGACTGCACCTCGAGCGAGAAGTCGGACAGGATATCCTGCCCGTTGTAGGACTTTCCGAGACTCTGGATGGTGAAATTCATGACGGTCCTGCAATGGGGATTAAAGGCGGAGAGCGGGGGGAGGCAGGAAAACTTTCGGGAAAGTTTTCCTGCCTCCCCCCGCGCCCCCTCCATCCTTTCAAAGCTTTTCAATAGTGGGGATAGTGGAGATGCAAGGGCATATAGCAGCAACAGCCCCTACCCGCAAACACCCAACAATTAAAAAGTTTGCGGGAGGGATGGGGGTTCGGGGGAAGGGAGGGGCGGTTTGCGACAGCCGTTAGGTGAGCGCTTTCGCGAACCTTACGGATGTCGACCGCAGAGCGTCAAAGCCCCCTCCCTTCCCCCGATTCTTTACTCGCGGAATTATTCTTCAAACCCGGCGTCGTCGTCGGCAGCGGCATCAACGGCATCCGCTGCGCCACGCGCGGCGGCCAGGCGTTCCTGGCGGGCGGCTTCCTGCTTGCGTTCGCGGGTGCCCAGGGTGCGGAACGAGTCCCATTCTTCGGAGCGTTCCTGATGCCGGGCAAAGATGAGGAACCCGGTGTGGGCGATCATGCGGTCTTCGGGGCGCAGGCGGTCGGCCACGGGCTTCCAGCGGCGGATCAGGATCTCGCAGACCTCGATGTCGTCGAAGGGGCCGGTTTCCATGCCGTGCAGCAGCTTGGACACCTGATCCACGGTGGGGACGAGGAAGCCCAGGGCGGCGCCCGGCTTCACGGCGCGGACCACGTGGTGCAGGTAGTCCCACGGGGTGCGCACGTCCAGGAACAGGGCGTCGGCGTCGGTCTGCTCGAAGCCGTCAATGATGTCGCGGTTGAACTGGGTGACGTTCTGGCCCACGCCCGCCCAGTCGAGGTTGCGGCGGCAGAGCTTGTAGAATTCCTCGCGCGCCTCGTAGGTGCAGACGCGGCCCGTGGGGCCGGAGAACCACGAAAGCGCCACGGTCAGGCTGCCGGAACCGGAGCCCGCCTCGATGATGGTGCGGCCCGGACCCACGCCAAGGCGCATGCAGATGTAGGCGATGTCCTTGGGATAGATGATCTGGGTCTGGCGCTTCACGCCCTTGACCAGGTCGGTGATGGTGGGGCGCTGCACGCGAAAGGGCACGCCCTGCCGGGTGCGGATTTCGGTGCCATACTCGGCGGCGGCCAGGTCGGCCATGGGCAGCACGCCTTCCTGGCAGTGCAGGTCGTTGCCTTCTTCGACGCGGCGCAGGTAACGCTTGCCGCGCGGGCTTTGCAGAATGACCAGATCTCCGTATGCGGGCATGGGAATTCCTCCTGATGGTTCTGCGGCAACCGGCCCGCACGCGCGTAGCCGGGCGGCGCGCGCCCTGCGCGCGCCCGGGGCCGC
>NZ_VRYY01000063.1 GCF_015731765.1 Nitratidesulfovibrio oxamicus | reverse complement strand
CATCTCGCCGGTGCGGCAGACCGGCCCCGGCGCGGCCTGCGCCACCAGCGGCGTGCCGCAGGCCAACGCCGACGTGGTGGTGGAAGTGGTGGCCGACGGGGCCGTGGGCCTTGCGCCGGTACGCATCTCTCCGGATGGGGGCGCGACCTTCGGCAGCCAGCAGGCATCGGCAACGCAGGTCACCATTGCGGCCACCGGCGTCACCCTGACCTTTCCCGAAGACGGCGAGCTGAAGGCGGGCACCGCCTACCGGTTCACCGTGCGCACGGCGGTGGGACCGGTGACGCGCATCGGCGGCGGGCCGCAGATCACGCTGGCGGGCACCCCCAGGGCAGAGGCGCAGCTGGTGCTGGAAGTGGTCAGCGGCGGCGCGCGCAACGAGGGCACGTACCGCCTGTCGCTGGACGGCGGGGACAACTACGGCGCGGTGCGCACCATCCCGGTGGATGGTGCGGCCACGGCGGGCGACACCGGGGTGGCCATCACCTTTCCCGCTGGCGACTACCAGGGCGGCACCACCTACACGGCCACGTTGCAGGCCCCGGTGCCGTCCATCGTGGACGTGATGACCGCCATCGAACGCCCACTGGAACTGTACGACGTGGAGTTCGTACACATCGTCGGCCCGTCCGACCCGGTGGACTGGGCGGCGGCGCAGGCCAAGGCCGACGAGCTGTGGAACCTGCACCGGCCCACCTACTTCAAGATGGAAAGCCGCCTGCCCCGCGACGGCGAGGACATCAACGACTGGGCAGCCGTCATGCTGGCCGAGCGGGCCGCGTTTGCCGGGCGCTTCGTGCAGGTATGCACCCAGTACGGCGAGGTCAGCGATGCCACCGGCCAGCGCAAGCTGCGCAACTGGGGCGGCTTGCAGGCCGGGCGGGTGCTGTCCATCCCCGTGCAGCGGGCCACCGGGCGCGTGCGCGACGGCGGCATATCGCAGGGCACCCTGCCCGAAGGCTGGAACGAGGCGGTGCAGGCCGCGCTGGAAAAGGCGGGCTTTCTTACCGCCAGGATCTACGCCGGGCTGCGCAGCGCCTACTGGGGCGATTCGCGCACCATGGCCGAGGTGACCAGCGACTTCCAGTACGAGGAAGTGCTGCGCGTGGTGTTCAAGGCCGTGCGCAAGCTGCGCATAGCGGCGCTGAAATCCATGTACGACGAACTGGGCGATCCGCTGGTGCCGGAAAACGCGGGCGGGCTGGAATACCTGCGCACCAACCTTGAAACCGCGCTGACCACCATGACCGCCGCCGTGCCGCCGGAACTGGCCGCCTACGTGGTGGCTATCCCGCCGGGGCAGGACTACGTGAACAACGGGGTGGCCGTGGAAACAACGCTCATCGGCATCCCCATCATCCGGCAGATCAGGCTGTTCGCCAACTACGCCTACGCGGGCAGTTCGTTCGACCCGCGCCTGGCGGCGCGCTAGCCGTTAGGTGAGCGCGCGAACCTTACGGATAGCGACAGCAGCGATGACAGCATAGGAGGCATGCACCATGGCCATCAACGGCAAGAACTACGACTGGGAAGACATCACCGTGCGCCTGCCGCAGGGCGAAACGGTGGGCATTACCGACATCAGCTACAAGGACGGCCAGGGCGTGGAGCCGCGCTACGGGCGCGGAGCCACCCCGCGCGGCTATGGCCGCAAGAACTACGAGGCGTCGGGATCGTTCACGCTGGACCGCGACGAGTTCGAGCGGCTGAAGAAGGAACTGGCCAGCTCCGGCGCGGGCGGCATCTACGACCACACGCCGTTCCCGGTGGTGGTCAGCTACGCCAACGCCGACCAGCCCACCATTGTGGACACCCTGCCCGCGTGCAAGGTGACCAGCCACGACACTTCGTCCGCCCAGGGCGACGACAACGCCGGGCAGGTGAAGTGCGAGATCACCATTCTTTCGCCCATCCTGTGGAACGGGGTGCCCGCCAAGGTGGACCGGAAGGTGAGCAGTTTGACGGGGTAAGAGGGGGAAAGAGGGAGAAGAGAAAGGCCGGGGTGACCCGGCCTTTCTTTTATTTCCGTTTGGCACAATCCCCTATCTCTGGCATTTCAAATGCCTCTTCAATCTCTTCAGTTTCTTCAATTGGCCCTTGCATATATATAGAGTACAACGCAGCAGCTGCCATATTAGACGGCCTTTGCTTCTTTGTAATAATCATATATCCATGTATTATGCTCATTTTTTCTTGAACATGCTTGGCAACTCCGTTGCCTTTGACTATTTCAAGAGGCCCAAGGTCTTCACCCGTATCAGGATCAGTAATCGCTTCTCCAGTTTTATAAATTATAAATCTATTTCCTGTCTTTATTCCATCTCGAGTTCCTGCATTGATGACGACTCTAGAGTCTGATATTATTTTAACCACCTTAAACAGCGTTCTTGAGATATCTTCAGGCATTGCAGGCTCCGATATTAATTGGGTATCTGGCCGGGAAATATGCGAATTGCATTCTTATATACAATTTGGTTGCTTATTATTTCGCTTAATGTATTTTCATACCCATCTGAAACAGATGTCAATGTTGTCTGTATCAATTTATTTTGCTGAATATTTGATATTACACCGTATGCTATTGCTTGCTCAACATCATTATTTTCATACACTATGGAAACTTGCATCCCATTCTTAAAGAACACTGCGCCTGTTGTGAGAAAAACAATAGCTCCGTTTTGCATCTTTAAAATTTTGATTAATTTTGGCATAATGTTATCATCTTGCGCGCCAAGCTGACAGTTCAATTTGTCGATCTCATCCTTGCATGATACGGCATACATTATCAACTTTGACACGATGAGGATAAAGAAAATAAGCATGATCATAAATACATAGAGGGGCACAGTTGCAGAACTTGGCAATGTCCAAGTTACAAAAGAGATGCATAGGCTACAAATTATTGCAACCCAATCCACAACTTTTCCTTTTTCAAAAAAATGTTCCAACCCACCACTATGCATAGAAATGACGCCTCACATTGGCAGGGGTGCTACTATTTTCGATGATGAAACATAATACACATGCCGTATCATAAGCCTTGATTTTTCGCAATTATCGCCCTTAAAAGGCTGCATCACAGGCATGGCAGGTCTCGGCAATGAACCATTTTCATGCATGGGACGATTGAGGCGGAATGCGCCTCGACTAATCAGACGTTGCGCTCCACACGCCATCACCATGGCCGCGGCAATAGGTATTACCAACAAGAGAATTCTACCCAAAACATAACAAAAAAACAGCATGAGACATTTTATGGCCGAAGAGAAACATCTATTGGTGCAGAAATACGCAGCTGCATTATCTCCTATTGTCGTTATTGTATTAACATCATTTTTATTTTACTCTCCGATACGAGAGATAAAGAACAACTCATCGGAATATCTACTTTACACATGCATTGTTTCATTTATTGCTTTTGCAAATTATATTTCACCAAGCAATAAATATATTTTGCGCAAAACACCAACGAATTACGGTGATTCATTCTACAACTCACTGATTTATTTTTTTATAATTTTTATATCTATCATTGTGTGCTCTATAATACAAAGAAAATCACCATGGACTGTATACAAAGCTGTAGAGTCTTTCATTTCTACAGATGCTTCCGCATTGTCGCTTTTGATTATTATTGCATGCCATATTGCATATATTGCGTTTTTAATTTTACTTCCTAAACGCATCGGGATAATAAAAGCATCAAAGCATGCAGGCACCGTTTGCAAAGAATTGTCTTTGTCAATAATACTCACATCACTATCATCTAAGTCTTTATTTAAACTGCTGCACATGATTGGAATTTCAATAGATGAAAAATATATATATAAAAATATAATGCTCTGGTATGACATTTCTGCTATCATAGCCGTATCTCTTGCGATAATGTCTGATAAACATATATTCCGCAAACAAAAAACCAATAGACACGCGTGATAATGTGCAATAAAAACGCGGGCATTGCTTGATGATAGAATATCAATAGAATAGTGAACATCACTGCGCCGCCCCCTCCGGGGCGGCTTTTCATTTCCCCGCATATCTCCCACTGCCTCCGGCCCCGCCTTCCGGCCTCCGCTAGGGTAGCGGCGTAGCAGGTTCACCTGCCCAAACGCCAACCCGCATGGAGGCATCATGTCCGACCCCGCCAAGACCTCGCAGGCCATTTCCGCCACCCCGGCAGACGCCGAAGGGGCCGCCCCTTCCGGTCGTGCCTACGCCGCGTTCGAGCACAGCTGGACCGACCGCTGGGCCGATACGGAAGTGGCCGTGTCCTACCGTTTCGCCAAGCCCTCGCCCACGCACATCAAGCGGTTGCAGTCCACGGCGGCGCGCAACCCCGCACAGGCGTCGCGCGCGCTGATCCTGGACGTGATCCACCCCGAAGACCGCGAACGCTTCCTTGCCGATGCGGACCGCTACCCCGGCCTCGTCACCACCATGAGCAGCGCGCTCATCAAGGCGGTGGGCCTCGGCGACCTGGGAAACTGATCGACGCCGCCCGCCAGCGGCTCGGCGGGCTCGGACAGTATGACGCCATGATCCGTCACTGGCTGCATGCCGAGCCCGCCGACGACTGGGAAGACTGGACCGGGCAGGTTGCGCAGGCCCTGTTTCTGGAAGAACGCCACATCAAGACCCTCGCCCACATCATGGGCGCAAGGGCAAAAGCATAGGCTCGCCATGGAAGTGTTCAGCGTCTTCGCCACCATGTCCTTGCAGGACATGATTTCCGGCCCGCTCGGCTTCATCACCGGCAGGATGAAGCAGCTTGCGCAGGCCGCAAACGGCCTTGGCGGGCGCATGGGCAAGCTGGCCATTTCCATGGCACCGGTTGCCGTGGCCGCCGCCGTGCTGCTGGCCACGCTGGGCCTTGCCGCGCGAGAGGCCATCGCCTTCGAGAGTTCCATGGCCGACGTGGCCAAGGTGGTGAACTTCGAGAGCGCGGGCGAGCTGCAATCCATGTCCGACACCATTCTGGACATGAGCGCGCGCATTCCCATGGCGGCGGACGGGTTGGCGGCCATCGTGGCCGCCGCCGCGCAAAGCGGCGTGGCCAAGGCCGACCTGACGGAGTTCGCCGAGCAGGCCGCCAAAATGGGCGTGGCCTTCGACCTGACCGGGGACCAGGCGGGCAAGATGATGGCCGACTGGCGGGCGGGCATGAATCTTTCGCTGCCGCGCGTCTACGCGCTGGCGGATTCGGTGAACCACCTTTCCAACAACATGAACGCCACCGCCCCGGCGCTGGGCGAGGTGATCCAGCGCGTGGGCGCGGTGGGCATGGCGTCGGGCCTTGCGGAAACGCAGGTGGCGGCGCTGGGCGCGGCGTTCCTTTCCGCCGGTGCCTCGCCCGAAATCGCGTCCACGGCGCTGAAGAAATTCACGTCCACGCTGGTCAAGGGCACGGCGCTCAGCAAGGACGCGCAGGCGGCCTTCGGCTCGCTGGGCTTCTCGGTCACGCAGATGGCCAGGGACATGCAAACCGACGCGCAGGGCACGATCTTCAAGGTGTTGCAGGCGCTGGCCGACAAGCCCAGGGAATTGCAGATGTCGCTGCTTACCGAGATGTTCGGGGAGGAGGCGCTGGGGGCCATTGCCCCGCTGCTGGCCAACATGGGCAACCTGACGCAGGCGTTCGAGCTGGTGGGCGATGCCTCGGCCTATGCGGGCAGCATGCAGGCGGAATTCGACACCCGCAGCAAGACCACGGCCAACACCCTGATCCTGCTGGGCAACAAGATGAAGGCGCTGATGATCGTGGCAGGCAGCTATTTTCTGCCGGTCATCGGGCGGGTTGCCGAAGGTGTGGGCGGCTTCGTGGATATGCTGCGCGGCGCGGCGCAGACCGTGGCCGGGGAATTCGCGCTCAAGCTGCTGGCGGGCATCGCCACCGCCGTGGTGGCCGCCACGGCCCTGTCCGGGGCCATCTGGCTGTTGTCCGCCGCCGGTCCCATGCTGACCAAGGCCCTTGGCCCGCTCAAGGCGGCGCTGCTGGGCCTGTCGTGGCCTATGTGGGCGCTCATCGCCGTGGGCGCGGCGCTGTACGTGGCCTATCGCACCAATTTCGGCGGCATGGCCGACACCATTGACAGTTGGTGGTCGCGCATCTCGCTGGTGTTCCGGGGCGTGGCCGCCGTGTTCGCCACCCTCACCGACGGCGTGGGCGAGATTCGCGGCCAACTGGCCACGGACATCCGCGCCGCCGGGTTGGAAAGTCTGGTGGCCGCCGTGGCCCGCGTGGTGTTCCGCATCCGCGAGTTCTTCACCGGCATGGTGGATGCCGTGGCACCGGTGGGCCAGCGTATGGCTGACATTCTTGGGCCTTCGTTTTCGGCCATTGCCGCCACGCTGGGGCAGGTTTTCGACGCGCTGGGCAGCATGACCGCCGCCCTGTTCGGGGCCGGTGCCGCCACTGATGCATCCGGCTGGCAGCGTTTCGGTACGGTGCTGGGTACCTTCGTGGCCGGTGCCGCCGAAGGGGTGGCCATTGCCGTGCGCGCGCTCATTGTCCCCATCGAAATGGCGGCGGGCGTGGTGCAGTTCTTCCTCGACCTCATCAACGGGGTGAGCCTGTTCGACGCCGGGGCGGCGCTGCTGGGCACGTTTGCCGACGGCATCACGTCCATGCTGGCCGTGCCCATGGAAGCCGTGCGCGGGGCCATGGATCTTATTGCCAAACTGCTGCCGCATTCGGATGCCGACGCGGGGCCGCTGTCCACGCTGACCGCATCCGGTCGGGCCACCCTGACCACCATGGGCGAGGGCATGCAGGCCGCCGCGCCGGATCTTAACGCCGCACTGGATGACGCCCTGGGCGCGGCGGTGCCCCCCGGCACGCTGGAAGCCATGGCCGAGGTGGGCGTAACGCCCGCCAAAGGCCGCGAGGGCCGCACCGGCGGGCGCGGGGTGACCATCCACATCGGCAGCGTGAGCCTGCCGGGCGTGTCCGACGCGCAGGGCTTCGTGTCCGAATTACAGGCCCTTGTGGCCGAGTACGACGGCGTACCGGAAGGCGGTGCCGCATGAGCATGCTGACCTTCGAGGATGGCGTGGTGCGCCTTGGCGGAGTGGCCCTGCCGGGCATTCTGCGTGCCCAGCGCGTGGCCTGCGCCGTGCGCTTCGACGAGCAGAAGGTGGACGGCGTGTCCGGCAAGAGAAAGACCCCCCTCGGGTGGGAAGACGCCGAGATCACGCTGACCCTCGACCTGCTCACCGACGACGACGCCACCTGCTACGACCGGCTGGAAACCATCAACGGGGCCTTCCGGGGCACGGACAGCCGCACGAACCCCAAGGTGCTGGAAGTGGCCAACCGCCATCTGCTGGCGCGAGGCATCCGGCGGGTGGTCTTCAGCCGCCTTGAAAGCGAGGAGACGGACGCCGACGACACCCTGCGGGCCACGCTGGCCTTCGTGGAGCATGTGCCGCCCATCGTGCGGGTGGAACAGGCCGGGGCCAAGACCCCGCGCGCGGCAGAGGCCGCCGCGCAGGGCAGCAGCGCCGCACCGCAGCAGGAGGCATCGCTGCTGGTGGACGTGTCCGGCAGGAAAGCAAGGGGGAGCAGGTAATGGACATCACCGGCGTGGACATCATCGTGCGGGTGGGCGGGCTGGAAGTGCTGCGTTCCCCACGGGCCGAAGTGGTCAGCCGCCGCCGCGCGGTCATCACGCGGGCCGAGGTGGAACTGCCCGACCCGGACGGCTCGGTGCGGGCCGCCCTGGCTGTGGGCCAGCCCGTCTCGCTGGGCTTCGGCT